>CAMCII010000208.1 GCA_945874505.1 Bordetella parapertussis
GCGGTGCCTCGCCGCATGGTACGAAACTTCCAAAGGGTAAACGGCTGCTGTCGAAGCCCGACTCGAACCTGGAGAAATAGAGGTGAGCCAGTATCCAGTAGACCGATCACCATCAGGATCAGCAACAGCGGCATGAGTACCACCAAACCGGTTGCCGCTAGCAGAGCGTCAAGTATTCGAAGCATCGTAGCGCGCCATCTGTCTCAATTGATCGTCCATACTCAATACAGGCTGCCACCCGAGCAACTCTCTAGCCTTGACGCTGTCGATTACTAAAGACCCAAGCAAACGAGAGGCGGGCTCAGATTTTCCTAACAACCCAAGAGCGAATCGTAGCCACGCACTTGGAACAGGAATCAAACGCGATTTTACAGCGTATGCATTAGCGACTTTGTGAAGTAATTCGGTCGTTGAAATGTCTTCACCATCCGATAACAAAAAAGTTTGATTAGCTGCGTTTGGCGATTTTGAGGGATCTGCACAGAGCGCGACAAAGTCGATGAGATTCTCAAGAGCGATCAATGATCTTTTGTTATCGATGGCCCCGAATGGCAAAGGAATTCCAGTGCGTAACCAGCGAACCATGGAAGCGAAATTTCCTTTCACTCCTGGCCCATAAACCAATGGCGGTCGGATGATCACGATTTCCATACCATGCTCCCGCCCGATCTGCAGCAGCGACTGCTCGGCCTCCCATTTTGAGATAGCGTATGGACCCTCGGGCGCAGGCACGGAATTGCTGGAAAAAGGCCGTCCCGGTAACGTCTCTTCGCCGTTGACCTTGATTGAGCTGACAAATACAAAGCGCTTCGCACCATGATTTATCGCCAATCTAGCTAACGAGAGTGTCTGATCGACATTGGCAGCTCGGAACGCTGACAGCGGATCGCGGGCAGCGTCACGCATGATATGCGCGCGTGCCGCCAGATGCACCACTGTATCGAGGGGCGGCAAACTGACCGTCATGTCGCCACTGTGATCCCACATGATCTTGTGCACATCCCGAGGCATCTTGACGTCGGAGCGCCTGCTGCTGCCGTACACCGTGTACTCACGACACAAGGCCTTCGTAAGGGCTGCACCGACAAAGCCGGTCGCACCTGTGACAAATATATTCACTTGAAAAAGTACTCCAAGGCCTTGATTGGATACTTACTCAATAACATGAGTAGGTTCGTCCGAATGCCATTTTCACGACAGGCTCTCAGCACCTCGCGGTTCAGCAGCAAGGTGCTTCGCCAGCCACTAGTGCTGACTCCGCCGGTGCTCATGCGTACCAGCACTTCTGGCAGATAGCGGTAGCGCAAGCTGTCGTCCTTGAAGATGCGCGCGATGAACTCGTAGTCTCCTGCGATTCGGAAATCGGTCCGGTAGTTACCGTAGCGCTCAAATAATTCGCGGCGTAGAAACAGTGTTGGGTGCGCCGGCATCCAACCCCACGCCAAGCTTCCCGGACAAAAAAAACGCGAGCTGTAACGACGCGTGGTCACGGTGGGGCGTTCGGGCGAAAATAAGGCTACATCACCGTAAACTGCATCAAGGTTATCTTCTTCAATAGCTTTGACAATTCTTTGTAGTACGTTGCTGTCGGCATAAACGTCATCTGCGTTGAGTACGCCGATTAAAGTACCAGTGGCTAAACGTATACCCTTATTCATGGCATCGTAAATACCATGATCGCGCTCTGAGACGAAATTAGCAATCCGAGCGACGTGACGCGCAACGCATGCCTGCGTGCCGTCCGTAGATCCTCCGTCAATTACGATGTACTCGATATCGGGATGCGTTTGAGCCAATACCGAATTTATTGTTGCTTCAATAGTTGGAGCTGCGTTGAATGCAACTGTGATGATTGATACTTTCATTCAGTGAAGCCGATTGCTCACAGTCGAAAACTGACGATGTGCTCACCATGAATGACGAAGTCACGCGGCGTCCGCGAAATCACTTGGAGCAAATTATTAGCTCCAGCCTGGCCGGGCAACATCCAATCGTGAGTCTCTACCACCAAAGCCTGCGAGTGGTCCACCCAATCCGTGTTGGCGGAAAACAGCTCATGCTCAAAGCCTTCGATATCGACTTTGGCAAGCAAGAGATTTTCTAACTCACCGCCCGCCATATTCACCAAGCTGGCGATGGAGTACCCCACCAACTCACCCTCGCTATCCGTGATAGTCCGAAAGGCGTCTGCACCCATATGCGTGTTGGTGAGTGTCAAACGGCAATCTTGTGAAGCAACTGCAGCCTGAACGAGCTTGACGTTCGTGCAGAACTTCGTATTCCGCACCGCCAATTTCACATTGTCGGCATCAGGCTCTACGGCGATAACAAGCGCTTCAGGTAGCTCGACTGCAAACCAATAGGCACTGAGACCAATGTTGGCACCGCAATCGAGAACTACTGGCACCTTGCCTTCGGCAAGCATTTTTTCATAGCGTGCGCAAAGATTTTTCCATTGCGGAAAATTACCCAAATCTAGTGCGGACACCGCCAAACAATGGTCGTATGCCCAATAGTCCGCCAATTGTTTCCTAAGTTCAAAATGGCGAAAGGCACCCACTCTCCGGTCATACAGTATCCGACCACGTGGCAACAGGAAGGAAGGGCATAAATCAATCACCTTGCGACGGCGTAATAATGCACTACCAAGCCGCTGCAACCAGCGCACAAACCAGACTAAGTGAGAAACATGCTTCATTTTTTCTCTCCAGTACAACTCTGATATACCCCTAGCAACGCACCCATCTCTTGATCGAACCTTTCCGGAGAAAAGCGCTCTCGCGCAGCTGCAGCAGCCTCGGATAGCGCACTACTTCTCGACTCATTTATATAGTTCAGCATCGTATTTACTAACACCTCTGGCCTCACGGGTACGTCAACTTTAAAACAAGGATAGCTTCCAACGGTAGCCGACAAAGCCGGAGTATTTGCGATGATGATCGGTCGTGCTGCACACATGGCTTCGATTATGGCCAAAGGTTGACATTCTGAACTGTAAGTCGAGGGCAGACACACTATATCGGCCTTACCCAGCAGTTGCATCGACTCTTTCCGGCTCACCTGCCCAAGATAGCTCAACCATGATTCTTGCCGCAGCACTGCAAACTCCGTAGCACATGCATCAACATCCATAATCTCATCGCCGATGCATCGACCTAACACCGTCATGGATATACGATGCCCAGATCGCACCAACCTGGAAATTGCCTCCGCAGCGATAAAGAATCCCTTACTTGCCATAATATTGGAGTTCCACAGCACCGAGATCTCCTGCGATCTCTCTGTACCCTCTAACTGCGACTCAGTAAGTTGCTCCGAAGACGGCTCGTAGAAGTTTTCACAGCAAGCTATACGGGTCATGCCCAAGCCGCGCAACGGTGCCTCAAGGTGAACAGAAGGGAGCACCAACAAGCAACGCGAAAGGAAGAATCGGGCAAGTCCTCCAATCCATGGCCGCTGACACAAATCGACTATGTCTGATCCATGCGTATGGACAACGACTCTGCAACCGAAAAGAACAAGTAGATAAGCCGGCAAATCACGCAAGAAACCGCCATTGGAACGTGAGCAGACAAGGTAAAGTTGTTGGACCTTACCGACCAAGGCTAATCTCCACAATCGGCATATGGCAGCCAACCAGAAAATCGCTGAGCGCAGTCCTCCAGTTCGATAAACCACACCATCTCCACCGGCGGCGGCCAGCATGTTGACCGCTCGCGCTGTCACGATTGCCTGACCGGTGACTTCGTCATAATTGGCACTCCACCATCCGCTGCGCTTACTCAAAGCTGTTGAACAAGAGCTCACCGATTACCCACGCACACTCGGTAAAAACCAGGAGAGCACTCGCCTGGCCCGACCGCGCCACAGATGCCAACGGAGGTGGCGCATGTACTGGACTATCGAATCGCGGGTTGCTGCATTTTCCTCAACGGGGATTCGTTCAACTAGTATCGGGGCTGCCGACAACGGTAGTGTCGGGATGCCCTGGCGGCAATGTTCGCCGCTACCATCCATACCGATATTCTCTACAAGAGTGCGGCCAGGATACAAGGTGAACATACCGGCCAGAAAAGCCGACGCATGCCATCTCACAGCCCATGAGTTATTTCTCCCAGCGATCTGGCCAAGCAGCATCCGATAATAAGGGTAGGAGCCATCAAGATCAAACTTGCGAACAAGCCCTTGATGCTTAAGTGCTTGCGCCAGCTCTAGGCCACTCTGATTGAAAACTTCCCATGCTCGCGCCCATGTTCCCCATCCCCAGCAATTAGATCCACGCAGAAAAAAGGTCTCGGGCATATCGTCTTGAGTTGGATAGAGATAGGCGTGGATGCTTGCGACCTTGACGTCGTTCTCATAGAGAGATAGTCCATCGTTCATGTAACGAAGGAAATGCGGTGACACTAACAGGTCGTCCTCAACAACGATTACCCGACCAAAGCGATTTATCGCATTGGTGACACCGGATATCACTGAACGTGCCAAGCCCTGATTGGTTTCATGAAAATGATATTGGGCGCGGTCACCGAGCAAGGACTTTGCTACATTTCGAGCCTGCTTTACAGCCTCGATCTGCTCGGGATTTTTAGGCCCGTCACCGAAAACTATGATGGGGCTGGACTCGAAGCCGTCGCACCGCATCAAACCTTCTAGTGTTCGGCGCAAATGTTCGGGCCGTCGGTGGCAAAAAATCAAGATCGGCGCGTGTGTCTGCTCTGATCGATCGATGTTTATTGATCTCTGTGGTTCTTCATGTGCATTAACACTGGCTTCAATTGTACGATCCATATCCGAGTATATCTTTAGAGATCCATCAGCCATTCAATAATCCTCAACCCAAACCTCGGTAGCCACAGATGTATGTCTACTCATGGATAGCTTATTTCAACAAAGGGCGATTTTGCCACTACAGAAAATGTAATACGAGACGAAAAGGTAACGTCATTAGGCAATTGGGTGGGGGCGCCAACGGACCAAATATATCCGCTATTGAGGACTAGCAGACCCATACGTGCTACCAAATTCGTTCGTCGAATAGACTGCCGCTTAACCGGCCCGATTGCTTTGGATTCACACTTGGGTTGTTGGGACAGCCAATGGTATTTCAGCTTCGCTTAAATTCATATCTTGCGTTGGTATTGCCAAGCACTTTCCACTATGCTCTCCAGATCCTCAAACTCTGGCATCCAACCAAGAGACCTTCGTGCCAGTGTTGAATCCGCAACCAGTACTGCCGGATCACCTTCCCGCCTTGCCGCTTGAGTCACCGGGATTTCGCGGCCAGTTAATCGTTGTGCCGTGTCGATTACGTGTTGCACTGAAAATCCGTTGCCGCTCCCCAAGTTGTATGCTTCAGTATTACCCCCGGCCATCAAGCGGTTCAGCGCCAGCAGGTGAGCCTTGCACAGATCCTGGACATGCACGTAGTCTCGAATACACGTGCCGTCCGGCGTATCGTAGTCACGCCCAAAAACTTGAACGTTCTCGCGCTGACCGGCAGCGGCTTGCAGAACCAACGGAATAAGGTGGGTTTCCGGCACGTGGCGCTCACCTAATTGTCCAGCAGGGTCGGCACCTGCGGCATTGAAATACCGCAGGCAGATGGATCGCAAGCCATAGGCCCGATCATAATCTTCAAGCATCTGCTCGATCATCCATTTGCTGCGCCCATAAGGGTTGATTGGTAATTTGGGGTGCGCCTCGTCAATCGGTGTGTATTGCGGGATGCCATAAACCGCTGCCGTGGAAGAAAAAATCAGCTTGTTAACTTGGTGCGCCACCATAGCGTCGAGCAAATTCTGCGTTGCGGTAACATTGTTGCGGTAATACTTGCCGGGATCACGAATGGATTCCCCCACCTGTATGTAGGACGCAAAGTGCATGACCGCATCGAAAAGCTTGGCACCGAACAGTCGTTGCAGCACATTCGGATTCGCCAAGTCGCCAAGCACGAATTCGCCACCAAGCACCGCATCACGGTGACCAGTGACTAGGTTGTCCAGTGTCACCACCGCATGCCCGTGCTCGAGCAGCATTTTCACCATGTGCGAGCCAATGTAGCCCGCTCCGCCTATTACTAGAATGCGCAATGCCTAAGTTCCTGAATTTAATAAAACAGTTGATCCTGAATACGCTGGCCGATAGTTCTCGGTTAGCAGAAAACTTATAAACTGGGCTACTGCCATTTGTCGCGACTGATCGCGCGAACTGGCAAACCACTCAAACTCAGTGACCCGTCCCTTCTTAGTTTTGAGCAAGCTCTCCACCAGATGAAACGGACGCGGACACTGCCTTGATTCTTTTCGTGCGCACCCAGGACCACCCAACACACTTAAGAAAACACAACGATCGCTTCGCGATGAAAAAATTTAGCCGTTTGTATGACATCGCGTTCATGTGTACCGCAGTCGTAATGCGAGAAAAATTGACGAACAGATTTTGCATCACGTACGCTCTTTCCTCAGTCTGCAATGGCAGTCCCAAGAAAAACGCCAGTCAGCCGCCCATCTGTGATGAAACGATTGGCCAGATGATTTATGCAGGCAAAGCAATAGGCGGTCATTTATGGCGCTCCGCGCTCATAAAGAAAGTTGGTTGTGAGGAGCCGATATATTGACTTAGAGGCATTATTGCACGCAGGCCGGGGGATTGATCTGCAGGTTAAAGAAAAAGCTCATCGGAATTGCCGTCCATTAGGCGATTTTCAGGAGGCGTGAGTTCGCCATGAACTCAGTTCCAGTCCAGTTAATTCTTCAAGGCGCTTATTGTAGGGGGCAAAAACCTTGGACAAATCATTGGCAATATCACTGGGAATTAAAGGGCTTTTCTTAGGCAATACCTCAGCCAACTTTAAATTGATTTTTCTGGTGGCTTTATGGAAAAAACTACCATGCCCACCTATTTTT
>CAMCII010000209.1 GCA_945874505.1 Bordetella parapertussis
TCTTTTGAATTAACTGCAACAGGCTTGAGTAATCTTGGCCAATTTTGGTGGACAGGTCGATGACATCGCCATTGGGCTGAATGACACCATACTGCGCTTGACCATCGACGAGATAACTGGCTAGTTTCATTGAATGGTTCTCCGAACTCAAGATCGTGTTGCTGGGGGACTGAGCAAAAGCTTAGCGTAAAAATGACGGGTCTGCTTAACGGAGTGACTTTGCTTCGAGGGCTTGTTTTTCTGAAAACAGCGGTTTACCTGAAAGGGTTGGCGCGGTCTGATCCATTTACGCCGCTTTTTCGACCGGATGCCATTCCCGGCGAAATGCTTCACGGTAGCTGAAGCGGTCTGCCGGGTGCACGCTCACTGCCAGCTCAACCAAATCGTCACGCTCGTCAATGTAGCGTCTGGCTACCCACAGCCCAGCACTTCGAGGTGGCGCACTCAGACGTTTTGCCAGGGCAGCTGGCAATAGCATCGCACGCAGTTCTTGTTGTACCGCTTTGATATGACAATCAAATTGTTTTTCAATCAATTGATAAAGCGGTTGCGTCATGTGCCCACTCACTTTCGCAAGTGAGCGAAAGCGCGGCGCAACATACACATCCGTCAAACAAATTGGCAAGACTTGGCCCTCGATATGGCGCAAGCCCTGAATATGTAGCCACGTTTCGCCTTCTGCCGCGCCTAAAAGTGCTGCTTGCTCGCCATTGATTCCTTGCAAAGTCGTTTTAGTGATCCGCAGTGTGGTCTCAGTCGCGTACTGGCGCAAATCCGTAATGGCAGACATGGTCTGTGTGTATTGGCCAGAGGGCGCTTGCGCCACCACACGGCTGCCGACTCCGGGTTGCCGCACCACCAAGCCTTGTTGCACCAGTTGCTTGACTGCCTCTCTTACCGTGAAGCGCGAGACCCCAAACTGTGCACATAACTCAAACTCAGTGGGTAATAAATCACCCACCAAGTAGCGCTTTGAATGAATTTCATTGAGCAAGGTTTTAGCTAACTGAGCATAGCGTGGCCCCGAGCTAAATCCTTCAAAATGATATTGACTCATATGACCGCGTGCTCACGCAAAAAGGCGATTTGTTGTTCAGAGAAACCTGCCTGAGTCAGCAGTGCATTGGTGTCTGCTCCCATTGCCGGAGCGGCCCGCAACGGCGCCGAATCGCCGCCGCAGCGAAGCGGCGAGGCAACACCCAGAATCTCTTGACCTTCAGGCGTGAGCGTTGTGACAACACCTTGGCGCGAATGGACAAAGGGATTATCTAACGCCTGCGCCACGTCATACACCGGTGATGCCGGCACTTTTCCTGCAAACTTTTTCATCCAGTTTGCTGTTGTATCTTTGACCATGACGCTATCAATCTCAGCGTTAAATTGCTCGCGATTTTCTAGTCGATGTTTATACGAGCTGTACTCGACGCGCATTGCCCATTCAGGCTTACCCAGTTCGGTCGCTAAGATCGGCCAGAACTTTTCTTTATTACACATAATAAAGATCCAACCATCTTTGGTTGGGTAGAGCTGACTAGGCACCAGCGACGGATGCCCAGAACGAGGTGCTCTGCCTGTCGTGTGCGAGCCATTTAAATACCACGTCGCCAAATAGGCTAGGTTATGCATAGCGACATCAAACAAGCTGCAGTCGACATCACGCCCCACCCCTGTTTGTCGTGCACCCAACACGGCCGATACTAGGCCCAGCGCGGCGGTGGTACCTGTCATTAGATCAATCATTGACAAGCCAAATCTTGAGGGTGGCCCGTCTGGTTCGCCAGTTAAAGACAGATAGCCTGCCTCAGCCTGCATCAAATAATCGTAGCCGGGCCAATTGGCACGCTCACCATCGCGCCCATAGGCTGACAAATGTACACACACAATATCTTTGCGGATATGTTTGAGGGCGTCATACGTCAAACCCAACTTGGCAGGCAAATCGCCGCGCAAGTTATTGAATACAGCGTCTGCATGCTCAAGCAATTTATGTAAAACATCGCGGCCCGCCTCTTGTTTAAGATCGAGTCTGACGCTTTTTTTATTACGATTAAATGCCTGATAGAAGTGACTGTTGCCAGGGCCAAAATAATGAGGTCCGACTGCACGACCCACATCACCACCATCATGAGGGTTTTCAATCTTAATCACCTCGGCGCCTAAATCGGCGAGGTGTTGCGTTGAGAAGGGCCCCGCACCGTATTGCTCGATGGCAAGGATGCGCATTCCTTGTAAAGGCAAACTCATATCGGGTTCCTTGCGATTAACTGTTTCGCAATAATGATGCGCTGCATCTCGTTGGTGCCTTCGCCAATGGTCAACAGTGGGGCATCACGATAAAACCGTTCGACCAGATACTCTTTTGAATAACCATAACCACCATGAATGCGCATCGCTTCCATGCTGTTCTCTAAGGCCGACTCGGTGGCAAACAGCTTGGCCATGCCTGCCTCCATATCGCAACGCTCGCCACGATCGTAGGCCTCGGCTGCGCGCATCGTTAATAAGCGAGAGGCCTCAGTGCGAGTTGCCATGTCGCCCAGTTTCAACTGAATCGCCTGATGCTCGCATATCTGCTTACCAAACGTTTTGCGCTGCTGCGAATATTTGACCGCTTCGTTTTGCGCCGCCTGGGCTACGCCCACACCACGCGCAGCAACATTGATCCGACCCAACTCAAGCCCGTTCAAAATCATCTGCAAGCCCTTACCCTCTTTTTCACCAATCAACTGATTTGCTGGGACTCGGCACTGATCAAAGACCAGTTCAGCTGAGTCAATGCCCTTGTAGCCGAGCTTTTCGAGCTTTCGACTGGCACGAAAGGCGTCACTTTTTTCAACAAGAAATAAACTCATGCCTTTATGGCGCGGACTGGCATTCAAATCAGTCTTGACCAGTACCGCAAAACAATTGCCATAAATTCCGTTCGAGATCCACATCTTGTTGCCGTTGATGATGTAGTCATCACCATCACGTACCGCAGTCGTGCGAATCGCCTGTAGGTCAGTGCCACAATCGGGCTCAGTCAACGCAATGCCACCACGTAACTCACCCGTTGCAAAACGAGGCAGAAATGCTTGCTTTTGCGCAGCGGTACCATTGCGCTGCAGTGCGGCCGCCATGATCACATGTGAATTGATAATGCCAGACACTGACATCCAGACCACAGAGATATGCTCGATGATCTTGGCATAGGTCACGGTCGATAAACCTAATCCGCCATACTCGGGTGCAATTAAGCAGCCAAACAAGCCCATCTCTTTCATTTTTTCGACAATCTCGGCCGGATACTCATCATCGTGCTCGAGTTGCCAGGCAAACGGCTTGACCTCTTTTTCTAAAAAGCGATCAACCATATCCAAAATAAGTTGCTCTTGGCCTGCGTCTTGGGTGCTCATTTGTTTCTCTCCAGTACTGCGCTAAAAATAACTATCTACATCAATTTAGTTAGGACAACCTCAGGCACCTCAGCTAGAAAACATCTGCTCTTAGACGCATCAGCTGACCACCATCTTTTTATCGATCACCCTGCAGCCAAACGTTCATATGCAAGTCACTCAATACGACCGAGGCATTGCGCTAAGTCACGCGCCGAGACTTTGTCAAGATTCAACACCTGCTTTTCTATTTCTAGGCTTCGAGCTGTCGACACTTGTCTGGCTGCGTTATCGCGATACTTTGTCACGATGTCTTGCCCGGTGAGCGGGCGGTCGACCGAGCCTCGATTCATCGCTTCACGCTCGCGAATCACTCGGCCGTCTTTCAACTCTACGATGACCTCGCCATCAAAATATTTAGGAAACTGGCTAGCCGGATCGGCCGAGTAATCGGTGATCGCCGCAAGCGCCAATACCTTCGGATCGGACAGTGCGGGCTCATCAATATCATCCAATGTCAGACGGCCTTTTAACAGCGCCGTACCCACGAGATAAGGAATGCTGAACTGTGCTTCATACGAGTTGGCCGGCTTGCGCTTGGCCTCTTCGGGCTCGCAGACCGTTTTGACAGTTTCGGCCGGAACAAGCACTTTGATGCGTTTGATCTGCTCGGCGCGAATGCCTTGCTCATAAATACGCGTTGCGGCATCGACAGCCGCATGCGTGAAATGGCAAGCAGGTAAGGGCTTGACCGAGACTCGGTCAAGCTCCCAGACTCGACCAAGATCCTGAGTCGCCAAATTTAAGTCGTAGTCATCACGCCCTACCAAGTGACTGGCATACAGGCCAAAACGACCCTCATAGGCTAAGCGGGTTCCCGTGTAGCCATGGCGTCCAAGCGTGGCAGCAGTGACGCCGGCATAGCCCGCCCAACCTGGATGCATGCGTTTATTCCAGGCGCCATCATTCAAAAATTCTAGGCTACCCGAGGCAACCGACAACGCAAGGCCCTGTGCGTCGATGTACTGCCTTTCGTTGAGACCCAACAACCAACCAGAAGCCATTGTGCAACCGAAGGTACCGATGAGGCCAGTGGGATGAAAACCAATTTGATGGAATCCTCCCTTGGCAACCGAGCCCAGCCTTGTCGCAACCTCAACGCCCAACACAAACGCAGTCAATAAGTCGTCACCACTTTTGTTATGGTGAGCGGCCATTGCAAGAGCCGTTGGTAAGGTCGAAGTGGTGGCATGAATCACGCCTTGCGCGTGGGTATCGTCGTAATCCAACCCATGGATCAAGATACCGTTCATGAGAATTGAATTTCGAAGGTCAAACCGTTTGTCAGATCCTAGGACAACCGAACGACCTCCAGAATTCAATTCGCTGATGGCCGCCATGGCCCGCTTTGAGAAGTCGTAGCCATGCGAAGCTACGGCGATTCCAAACGCGTCTAGCATCAAAAGCTTGGCACGCTCGCGAACTGAAGCCGGAATATCACTCGCTTTAAAATTGACTGCAAAACTTGCCAGTTGCTCTGAGATAGCTTTGCCTGGCGCTGGTGAAGTATGTGGTTGTGTCATTGTCTTGCTCTCGTGTTAGTCACGCTTGTTGTCTCGGCGTCTTGGCTCAGGTTAGTCACACTTGTTTTGTCATGTTCTTAGTCTTGGGCCAAGCACGCTTGTTGTGTCGTTGTCTTAGTCCCTAGCCAAGCACGCTGTTTGTGTCAGTGTTACGGCTTGGCTTAATCAACTTTCGCACCAGAAAGCTTCACTGCAACAGCCCAGCGTTTAAGCTCTTCTTCAATGAAGCTACGAAATTCACTCGGTGAGTTGCCAACAGGCACAGCACCTAACGCCGCCAACTTTGCCGCAAAGTCTTTGTCACGCAGCGCATTCATAGATATCTTTGAAAGTGTTTGAATCACAGCTTCAGGGGTTTTGGCCGGTGCCACCAAACCAATCCAGGCAACTGCCTGAAATCCGGGATACCCCGACTCTGCTACGGTAGGGATGTCAGGCGTTGCAGCCGAGCGCTGAGCACTTGAGACAGCGATCGCGCGCAAGCGACCAGCTTGGATAAGGGGGAGCGCTCCGGGACCGGTTTCAAACATCGCCGAAATGCGCCCAGCCATCAGGTCAGTCAACGCAGCAGGCCCACCTTTATACGGCACATGCGTCATGTTGGTATCAGACGCCTGCTTAAAGAGCTCCATAATGAGATGGTTCGTCACGCCACTGCCACCCGAGCCGTAATTGATTTGCCCTGGACTTTTCTTAGCCAGTTCAACCAGGTCTTTTACGGTTTTAACCGGCAGATCAATATTCACCACAAGATACTGCGGCACGATGGCGATCAAACTGATCGGTGCAAAATCGCGTAACACGTCATACGGTAGATCTTTGTACAGCGCGGGGTTCACCGCAAGCGTTGCGCTCGAACCCATCATCAGCGTCAAGCCGTCAGGGACCGCCGCCGCGACAATTCGACTGCCTAATATCCCAGAGGCCCCAGCGCGGTTATCCACGATAAAACTCGAGCCTGGAAGATTCTCTGCAAACTTTTGCGCCATGTACCGCGCCACTATATCTGTCGCCTGCCCTGGCGGAAATCCAACAATCATTTTTACCGGATTTTCTGGATACTGCGCGCTGCTGATGGAGGCGGCCAAAGTCAAAACTGTCGCACCAATCGCCAAGCTTGCTCGTCTTAGAATTTGCATGTTTGTCTCATTGTTTTTAATTGAAAATCGAGACGTTACGTCACTGTGTCTCGTCATTTTTTGCAACACGATCCGTTAAGCTGCTAAGTTAATCACCCACACCGTGACCACGCTTGGACACTAGGGCAGAACGAATAAAGTTCATGATCTCAACTCCGTTCTGATTAAACGCCCGTGTTTTGACGGTCACAATGCCTTGCGTCGGGCGACTCTTTGATTCGCGAATTTCAAGCACTTCAGATTCAGCGTACAGCGTATCGCCCGCAAAGACTGGCGCTGTCAGATTGATTTCTTTCCAACCAAGATTTGCAACCGCCTTGGCACTGATGTCGTTGACGGTCATCCCCAAGACAATCGCAAGGGTGAGCCCACTGCTCACAAGCAATTTTCCAAATTCGCTTTTTTCAGCAAAGGCCGCATCGCAATGCATCGGATGAAAATTCATTGTCAGCAAAGAGAAATGGATATTGTCGGCATCAGTCAACGTACGACCGGGCCGGTGCTCGTAGACTGCCCCCAACTCAAAATCTTCGAGATAACGACCATAGCTCGCTTGGTAACGCTTGTGACCTACCGTCTTAATCTCCATGACTTGCCTCTTTGTTCGGTTTATATGTTTGTCCGGACAAAGTGTCGCTTAAATCTCGAGGGTCTGTCAACTCGATTTTTTCACTCTCAACTGCACAACGGTCTAGGTTGCCGTCGCTCGTTTGAGTTTTCGCCGCCTCAGGCGTTGGGTCACACTGACTCACCGAGAAATGACCCGTGTCCTCTCTCGGTCAACATATCACAACACTCAACTTATTCT
>CAMCII010000210.1 GCA_945874505.1 Bordetella parapertussis
GGCATGACGCCTGTGGCAGCCGCAAAAGCCACCAGGCCAGAACCGGCTGGGAAGCTGATGCCAATTGGGAAGCGAGTATGCGAATCACCGCCAGTACCAACCGTATCAGGTAACAACATCCGGTTGAGCCACGAGTGAATGATGCCGTCGCCTGGGCGCAGCGAGATGCCGCCGCGGTTACTCATGAACTGGGGCAAGGTGTGGTGGGTTTTAACGTCTACCGATTTTGGGTAAGCCGCAGTGTGGCAAAACGATTGCATGACGAGGTCAGCTGAGAAACCCAAGCAAGCCAAATCTTTGAGTTCGTCGCGTGTCATCGGGCCGGTTGTATCCTGGCTGCCGACTGAGGTCATTGCAGGTTCGCAGTACGAGCCGGGACGCACGCCCTGGCCTTCTGGCAAGCCACACGCACGACCGACCATCTTCTGGGCAAGTGTGAAGCCCTTTTTAGACGCAGCAGGGGTATGCGGAAAGCGGAATAGCGTTGAGGGCGGTAAGCCCAGTGTTTCGCGCGCTTTGCTGGTCAAGCCGCGACCAACGATCAGGGGGATACGACCGCCTGCACGCACTTCGTCAAACAAGACTTCAGATTTAACTTCAAACTTAGCGATGACCTTACCGTCTTTCAAGGCTTCGCCATCGTAAGGGCGCAATTCGATCACATCGCCCATGTTCATGTTTGACACATCGAGTTCGATCGGCAAAGCGCCAGCGTCTTCCATGGTGTTGTAGAAGATCGGTGCAATCTTGTTGCCCAAGCACACGCCACCGAAACGCTTGTTGGGTACGAAAGGAATATCTTCGCCAGTGAACCATAGCACCGAGTTGGTGGCTGATTTACGCGACGAACCGGTACCGACCACGTCACCCACATAGGCAACCAAGTGGCCTTTCTTTTTCAGATCATTGATGAAATTGATGGGTCCAGTTTTGCCTGCCTCTTGAGGCTCAATACCAGGACGTGGATTTTTGAGCATTGCCAGGGCATGTAACGGAATATCAGGACGTGTCCAGGCATCAGGGGCTGGAGACAGGTCATCGGTATTGGTTTCGCCAGTGACTTTAAACACTGTCACGGTCAAGCTTTTTGGCACTTCAGGCCGGCTGGTAAACCACTCGCCATCGGCCCAGCTTTGCATCACAGCTTTGGCGTTGGCATTACCTTTCAATGCTTTTTCTTTGACGTCATGAAACGCATCAAACATCAGCAAGGTTTTTTTCAAACCTTCAGCAGCGACCTTGCCAACCTCGGCATCGTCAAGCAGGTCAACCATGGGGCCAATATTGTAGCCGCCGAGCATGGTACCAAGCAATTCGGTTGCCTTGCTGCGCGAGATCAAAGAGCATTGTTCAGTGCCCAGAGCCACGGCCGCTAAGTAAGACGCTTTAACCTTTGCAGCGTCATCCACACCCGCAGGTACGCGATGGGTCATTAACTCAACGAGTGCAGCACCTTCACCGGCCGGTGGCGCTTTGAGCAATTCGATCAGATCAGCTGTTTGCTGTGCGGTCAGTGGGAGGGGAGGAATACCAAGGGCTGCGCGTTCGGCAACGTGTTGGCGATAGGCTTCAAGCATGATGGCGCCTTTCAAAGGTTAAAAATGTGAATCAAATGAAGAAAAAATTCTGACGAATTCGTCAGCCTTTTTGCGAAATTTTTGGACTGAGAACCGATACTAAGATTGTAGAGGTAAGCGCGTGATCGATCAAGTGTCTTATATCTTATATAAGACTTGGCGACAGCCCCTTGCTGATTGGCTGTGTATTATTTAGCCTTGTGTGCATGACTCCCTTGGTGGGTAGTGTTCCTGCCGATGGCGCTGTTGGGGATAACACGAGCAATTTGGGCTACCGAAATATTGAATTTGCCACTATCATGACTGAAAATAAACAACCATAACAACTACGAGACATAATAATGTTACAGATCAAAACCTTGGTTTCTCTCGGCTTGGCGGTGTGCCTCACCGGCTTGGGCTTTAGTACTTCGGCGCAAGAGTGGCCCGCGAAGTCAGTTCGTTTGATCGTGCCTATGCCCCCGGCTGGTACCACGGACAACATGGGGCGCTTAGTCGCACAAAAGATGTCCGAGATAATTGGTCAAGTGGTGGTGGTCGAAAACAAGGCGGGTGCCAATGGCAATATTGGCTCGGATTTTGTGGCGAAGTCGGCGCCAGACGGCTATACCCTGTTGGTCTCGGGCGTTGGTAGTCAAGGGATTAATGCCACACTCTACCGTTCAATGCCTTATGACATTGTCGAGGGTTTGACCCACATCGGAATGATCGCCAAAGGCCCAAACGCGTTGGTGGTGAATCCCGCCTTTCCTGCGAACACTTTAAGTGAGCTGGTTGCCTTAATTAAGGCGAGCCCCGGTAAGTACAACTATGCGTCGACAGGTAACGGAGCCTCTAATCACTTGTCCATGGAGATGCTAAAGTCAGCTGCAGATTTGAATGTGACCCATATTCCCTATAAAGGTGGCGCGGCAGCCATGCTGGATCTGATGGCGGGTCAAGTTCCTATGATGTTCATCAATTTTGACTCGGCTGTACCGCATGTGAAAGCAGGAAAGATGCGTGCGATTGCCGTGACGAGTTTGACCCGGCGTCAGGCGTTGCCTGATGTACCGACGGTTGCCGAATCGGGTTTTCCAGGGTTTGAGGCAGAGTCTTGGACAGCGATCAGTGGGCCGCCGAATATGCCTGCTGGGTTGGTGCTGCGCATCAATGAAATCTTAATTCGTATCGCGCAAATGCCCGATGTTCGCGAAAAATTTGCAGCGTTGGGTCTTGAGGCTTCATTATTGAAGCCCGACGCAATGAAACAATTCGTGAAACAAGAAGTCGATAAATGGGGCAAGGCAGTTCGTGCTTCGGGTGCGACGGTCGATTAATAAGATTCAAACACAACACATGCAACGACTCGATGGCCAAAGTGACCCGAGTGATCGAATACAAACTGACTGGTGAAAGACATGAATCGTATCCTGACTGCCAAGCAACTTGAACAATACTCGGAAGAGGGCGTTGTGATCGTCCAAGACGTCGTACCAGAAGCGACGCTTTTGCGGATGAAAGAGGTCTTGGCTGACTTGGTTGAGAAATCGCGTGCGCTCGCGACGCACGATGATGTGTACGACCTAGAGCCTGGGCATCAAGCCTCTGACCCCAGGGTGCGTCGTATCAAAAAACCGCATGTCGTTGACCCCGTGTTTAAAGATCTTATGACCACGCCAAAGTTTATGGGGATCTTGCAGGATTTACTCGGCGAAAACGTACGTTTGCACGGCTCTAAACTTAATCTCAAAGCCCCGCATTTCGGTTCGCCCGTTGAATGGCATCAAGATTGGGCGTTTTACCCACACTCAAATGATGATGTGCTGGCAGCTGGCGTGATGTTGGATGACACCACAGTCGAAAACGGAGCTATGTATGTGATCCCCGGTTCGCACAAAGGCCCAACCTATGATCATCACGACGCAGAAGGTTATTTCTGTGGTGCCATGGATCCAGAGACTTGTGGCGTTGATTTTTCACGTGCGGTGGCCTGTGAAGGCCCTGCAGGTTCGGTGTCGTTTCATCATGTTCGGGCTGTGCATGGGTCTGCACAAAACATTTCTAAGCGTTCGCGTGGCTTATTGCTCTACGAATTTTCGGCAGCAGATGCTTACCCGCTGATGGCTGCGGGCAAAGCTGATTGGCAAGCCTTCTCAAATCGCTTGATTTGTGGCAAGGATACGATTGTGCCGCGTTGCGTCGCGACGCCAATCCGTATGCCTTTGCCGCCCGCAAAGAATCAAGGCTCGATTTATGAAAATCAAACAGCCGGAAAACGGTATTTTGGCTTTGTTGAACAAGGCGGAAAAAAAGCTCTTTTAGCGTGAGCAAAACAACTGGTCGTCGTTCACCTGCGGTCTAGCCTGAGCGCACTGACCGGTTTTCGCTCGCACACAGTCTTTACTCAAGAGGTCGTCAATGGATGTTCGTGCAGCAGTGTCTTATGAAGCAGGTAAACCACTCGTCATTGAGACGGTCCAATTGCAAGGCCCAAAGTATGGTGAGGTACTGATAGAAATTAAAGCCACTGGCATTTGCCACACCGATGAATTCACACGCTCAGGTGCTGATCCCGAAGGAATCTTTCCTGCGATTCTTGGCCACGAGGGAGCGGGAATTGTGGTTGACGTCGGACCAGGCGTTGTGAGTCTCAAGAAGGGAGATCATGTGATCCCTTTGTACACGCCAGAGTGTCGCCAATGTAAATCGTGCTTATCCCGCAAAACCAATCTATGTACAGCGATTCGTGGCACGCAAGGTAAGGGCGTGATGCCAGATGGCACGAGTCGGTTCTCGCTTGGCGGCAAACCAATTCATCACTACATGGGCTGCTCGACATTTGCGAACTTCACCGTTTTGCCTGAGATTGCCTTAGCAAAAATTCGCGAAGATGCGCCCTTTGATAAGGTTTGTTATATCGGTTGTGGCGTCACAACTGGTATCGGTGCCGTGATCAACACTGCCAAAGTTGAGCCGGGTGCCAACGTAGTGGTATTCGGCCTAGGTGGCATTGGTTTAAACGTGGTGCAAGGGGCGCGTCTGGCAGGCGCTAACATGATCGTTGGCGTAGATTTGAACCCAAGTCGGCAGGCCTTGGCCGCTAAATTTGGGATGACCCATTTCGTTAACCCCAAAGATGTTGGGGGCGACCTCGTTGCGCATCTCGTTGAATTAACCGGGGGCGGCGCAGATTACAGTTTTGAATGTATTGGCAACGTTGACGTGATGCGTCAGGCGCTTGAGTGCTGCCATCGAGGCTGGGGAGTCTCGGTCATTATTGGCGTGGCTGGTTCAGGTCAAGAAATTAAAACGCGCCCCTTTCAGCTTGTCACGGGCAGAACCTGGAAAGGCACCGCCTTTGGTGGTGCACGCGGGCGTACCGATGTTCCTAAAATTGTTGACTGGTATATGGACGGCAAAATCAATATTGACGATCTGATTACTCACACGATGCCGTTAGAACAAATTAATCATGGTTTTGATTTAATGCATTCTGGCGAATCGATTCGTAGCGTTGTCCTCTACTGAGCACACCATGACACAAAAACTTTTGGTCTATCAATCACTTTGGGCGATGGAGCGCAGGCGTCCTGATGGACATGAGTGGGATCTGCAAGAAAAACTGCGCATGATTCGCGATGCGGGTTTTGATGGGGCGGGCGTGCGGTTTGCTGAGCATGATCATGTCGCAGAGGTGACTCAGTTTTTGCGCGATCATGACATGACTTGGCAAGCGCAATCGTATCCTCAGACAATTGATGATCTCAAACCGATACTCGAGCATGTGCTCAAGTTCGGTGCGGATCATTTAAATGTGCAGCCAGACGTGCGACCTTATACGGTACAAGAGTGTATTCCGCTGATTATGGGTTGGCGCGAACTAGCTGCGCAAGCCGGTGTGCGTATGCATATCGAAACCCATCGAAATCGCATGACGACTGATTTATTTTTTACGTTGCATCTTCTAGATGCAATCCCTGATTTGCGGTTGACCGGCGATCTGTCTCATTACGTAGTGGGACGAGAGTTTTGGTATCCCATCTCGCCCGAAGACGATGCGTTGATGCAACGAATTATCGATCAGTGCTGGGGTTTTCACGGCCGGGTCGCAAGTCGTGAGCAGATTCAATTGCAATTGTCGTTTCCACAGCATCAGCATTGGGTGGCTGTTTTTATGGACTGGTGGCGGCGCGGTTTTGAGCAATGGCGTAAAAAGGCAGGCGCCGATGAAACCTTTACTTTCTTGTGTGAGCTTGGCCCGCCTGAGTACGCCATGACAGGCGCGGATGGCTATGAACTATCGGATCGCTGGGAAGAATCTTTAGTGATGAAAGATCAGATCAGAGCGTTATGGCAATCTGGGCTCAAGAGCTGACCAGATTTTTACAACCATTTAAAACCTTTGGCCAATAGACCAACGATACCGGCCATTGCAGTCAGCGTCCAGTAAAAGTGCGCATCCATTTTTTTGCCTAAGGCTCTGAGATCTTGTTCAACGAGCCCCAGGCGAGAATCCATGCAAGTGACTTTTTGCTCTAGGCGACTGACACGCTCAATCATGATTTCAATCCTAAACTTTTCAAACACACGCTATAACCAAATTTTACATTGTCATCATCGAAATCGCTGAACCTAGGTGGACATTTTTGTAACAAAATCTTACCCGACCGATACGACGTTTGTCTTGTTACGCTTGAGCTTTAGGTTTGACCTTTGCTTTTGCTTTTGCTTTTTTCGCGACGGGCAGTGGCTTGGGAGGGCGACCAAGTCTGTTTAAGGTTTCGGAGGCTTGGGCGAACGCATGATTACCTGCAGGTACCCCGCAGTAGCACGCGGCGTGCATGATGACTTCTTTAAGGTCGTCTTCAGTTAAGCCATTGTTGAACGCAGCCTCAACGTGCAGATTGAATTCTTCCCAACGACCAAGTGCAATCATGAGCGCGAGCGTCATACACGAGCGTTTTTGACGATCTAGGCCAGGGCGTGTCCAGATGTCCCCCCAGACAAATTGGGTGATATGAGCTTGCCATTCTTCGTTGAAGGTCGTGCGTGCCGCAGTGGCTTTATCGACCCATGTCGGGCCCAATACAGCACGTCTGACTTTCATTCCTGCGGCATAGCGTTGCTTGTCATCCATCGTTGTCTCTTGTTGAATTGAATAGGTGTGGGGAAATTCGCTCGCTTTTGCTGAAATTTTAACCGCTCTAGAGCGCTAAACTAGCAATAGACAGCAGGGCCTGTGTAATCTGTGAAAACGTTCGTTCAGAGCAGTTGGTTTTGAGCATTGAATGCTCAGCGAAACGGTAAGCAAGGTTTTTGAAAGG
>CAMCII010000211.1 GCA_945874505.1 Bordetella parapertussis
CTTGCTTTGTTAAGCACAGTCAAGCGACCTGAAGACATCATTGCCATCACCTTCACACGTAAGGCGGCGGCCGAGATGCACGAGCGAGTGCTCGAGAAGTTGTCTAAAGGATTAAGCGATACTCCGCCCGTGGCTGAGCATGAACGACGTAGTTGGGACATGGCGCGTCAGGCACTCGAGCGTGACCGAGAATTTCAGTGGAATATTTTGCAATATCCGGCGCGCTTGGCGATACGCACGATTGATTCGTTTTGCGCCTCGTTGGTGCGGGCGATGCCGTGGATGTCATCGATGGGCGGCTTGCCTGGTATTGCTGAGGATGCCCGACCGCACTATCTCGCTGCCGCGAGTGCCACAATAGATCTGGCGGGTGAGTGCCCTGAGGTTGAGCGTTTATTGACGCATATGGATCTGGATGTGTCCGCCACGCGCGACGCGCTGGCTGATATGTTGAGCCAGCGCGATCAGTGGTTGCCACACCTTGAGCGAAGTGATGATCACAGCGCGCTCGAAGATAATTTACTAGAGGCTGTCGAGCAAGACCTGACAAAGTTGCTAGCCGTCATGCCTGACCGCTGGGCAGAACAACTTGCGCCGCTCGCACACTTCGCTGCGGGCAACCTTCTGCAGACTAAGGCTGATAGCCCGATTGTTGCGTTGCTTGATTGGGACGGTAATCCCTTTGAGGCGAGTGTGGACGAGCTCGAGCGCTGGAGAGGTTTGGCAGCCTTATTGTTAACGGGCGAGGGGCTGGTGCGAAAGGCGGTGAATGTTGGGCAAGGGTTTCCGGCCAGCGCTGAAGGTAAGGCTGCTAAGACGCAGATGTTGCAGTGGTTGACTGAGCATCGTCCAACCGAGCTCGCAGGAACCGAGTTACCAGAGTGGCTTAGCCGTTTGCACGGCACGATCACTTTGCCCGATTATGAATTTACGTCTGAACAATGGGAAATCATTCAGGCGCAGATGCAGTGTTTAAAACTGGCAGCCGGGCAGCTGACGCTGCAGTTTATTCAGGCAGGTGAGGTCGACTTTATCGAGATTGCCCGCCGTGCTGATTTAGCGTTGGGGCATACCGATGATCCAAGCGAGCTGTTGCTCAAACTCGACGCCAGTATCCAGCACCTGTTGATTGATGAGTTTCAAGATACCAGTCTTTCGCAGATCTCGTTGATCACAAAACTTACCTCGGGTTGGCAGCAGGGTGATGGACGAAGTTTGTTCTTGGTCGGCGATCCGATGCAGTCGATCTATCGGTTTCGTAAGGCTGACGTGAGCTTGTTTATCAAGGTGCGCGATCAAGGCCTAGCAGGATTGAGGTTGACCTGCTTACAGCTAACCGATAATTTTCGTTCGCAAAGAAAAATCGTGGATTGGGTCAATGCAACCTTCAAACCCATGTTTCCTGAAGGCGATGATCCGGCAGTCGGTGCGATATCCTATGCGGCCTCAATCGCCTTCAAGGCTGAGACGGTCATTGACGCAGTGCAGTGCCATTCTTTCTTACCAGATGAACCCCAGACGTCTGGGCAGCGCGTCGTCGAGTTGGTACGCCAGGCGCTTGCAGACTTTAGTCAGCCCCAGCATAAGCATCCGGTCGCGATTTTGGTGCGTGCACGTGCTCATTTGCTTGATCTGACGCAGCTGTTGCAGCGCGAGGGGATTGCTTGTCGTGCCGTTGAGTTGGTGCCCTTGCATCAGCGCCCGTATGTGGTCGATCTGGTTCAGATTGCGCGTGCCCTGACACATCCCGCTGATCGCTTGGCATGGCTTTCGGTGTTGCGCTCGCCGTATTGTGGTTTAACGCTCGCGAGTTTGCATGCCCTGTTCGGCCAGAATCGCCAGTCAGTGCCAGATATTTTGCGCGCTGCACTGAAGCCAACCGATTCGGCCGGTTTGTGTCAGGCGCAACAAACGCTCGCGCCAGCAGAGTTTGTACGCTTGCGCGGCGTGGCATCGATTTTGCTCGAGGCCTTAACGGAGGATGACGTGCAGCCGTTTGCCGCGCGTCTTGAGTCTGTTTGGCGTGCGTTGGCTGGGCCAGTGCTGGCTGAGTCAGAAGCCGATCTGCAAGATGCCGAAAGTGTGTTTGAGTTGATTGAACGTTTGGCACCGTATGGCGCGCTTCAGATCGACGAATTACAAGAGCGTCTTCAAAAGCTGTATGCCTCGCCCGACCCGCATGAAAGAGCGGTTGAAATTATGACGATGCACAAGTGTAAAGGTCTGCAGTTTGAAACCGTCATTTTGTATGGTTTGCAGAGAGGCCCGGCGCCAGACCAGGCGCCCTTGTTACGTTTTGAGCAAGTCGGTTCGAAGTTGTTGTTAGGCCCGATCAAAGCGCGCGCAAGCAAAGAGCAAGATCCGATCGCGAAATATCTCGCACAGCGAGAAAAGCGTCGAGGAGAGTTTGAAATCGATCGCCTGCTATATGTGGCTGCGACGCGCGCTAAACAGGTTTTGCACCTTGTTGCAGATTTGAATGTGTCAACCAAAGACCTGACCGTCGCTGAGCCGACCAAAGGCAGTCTGCTTGAGCGTTTGTGGTCGGGTTGGCACAGAGACTCGATTGCGCCTGTGGTCGCGCATCCAGAAGAGCCCTCTAGCGCGGTGCCCTATCATCGCGGTGGTGCGCTAGTTCGCCGTCTAGAGACTGCCGCGATAGGCACCCCTTCGGGTGTGACAAGGGGGGCGGTCGCATCGGCGGCAGTGGTGCCGTTCGCCTTCAACGCGGCGTACGTCTGGCCCGCCGTAAAATCCTACGAGCGCGTGCTCGGTACGCTGATCCATGCATGGCTTGATCACTTGGGCCAGCACGGTATTGCGCATTGGTCCGAGCGAGCCTTGCAGACGCAGCGCAAACGCATTGAGCGCCAGTGTATCCAAGCTGGTGTGCCTGCGCCCGAGGTGTCCGCTGCTGCCAACGAGGTGCTCGAGACACTCGGCGCGATGCTTAAGCATGAGCGTGGCCAAATGTTGCTTTCACAGTTAGGGGCACGCCGCGAATGGGCCCTGCTTGACGAGACTGGCAAAGTCTCAGTCTTGGATCTCGCTTTACAGGATGAGCGGGGTTGGCTGGTGGTCGATTACAAAACCGGCCGCCCGCTTGAGGATGAAACGACTGAGGCGTTTGGTCAGCGAATGCTGGTTCGCTATGCAAAGCAGTTGCAAGGCTACTGCGAGCGTGTCACTGGGTTTGACGGGCAAGCCGCGCGCGCTGCGCTTTATTTTCCCAGAGATGACCTGTGGTTTGAGTTTGAGCCGCTAGCGAGCGGCAAGCCCTGCTAGAATGGAGTTTGGCGGGCCCCTTCGCATGG
The DNA here is from genome assembly GCA_945874505.1 of Bordetella parapertussis. Classification (GTDB taxonomy): domain Bacteria; phylum Pseudomonadota; class Gammaproteobacteria; order Burkholderiales; family Burkholderiaceae_B; genus Zwartia; species Zwartia parapertussis_J. The sequence continues at coordinate 3,315 of CAMCII010000211.1, forward strand.
TTCGGCGGCAAATCTGGTCAGGTCGGGAACGAAGCAGCCATAGTCGTGCAGAAACAGTGCCGAAGTCAGGCTCGCCTCTTTCGCCTTGTCAGTGGATGTATGAGTGGCTATTGTTAGCGATTCGATGATTTTGTTGGTAATTTTTGTCAGTAATCCACATATTTCATGACTTATCTGGTCCTTGCGCGCAAATGGCGTCCACGTTCGTTTGACACTCTGGTCGGTCAAGATCACGTTGTCAGAGCACTGACGCACGCCCTCACCACGCAACGCTTGCATCATGCCTGGTTGTTTACGGGCACACGTGGTGTTGGTAAAACAACCTTGTCGCGCATTTTGGCTAAAGCCCTGAATTGCGAAACCGGCATTACCGCCACGCCCTGCGGGGTATGTCAGGCGTGTACGCAAATCGATGAAGGTCGTTTTGTCGACTATTTAGAACTTGATGCCGCTTCAAATCGTGGCGTCGAAGAAATGACACAGTTGCTTGAGCAAGCTGTTTATTCACCAAGCGTCGGTCGCTTTAAGGTCTACATGATCGACGAGGTGCACATGTTGACTGGGCACGCTTTTAACGCGATGCTCAAAACGCTCGAAGAGCCACCGGCGCACGTCAAGTTTATTTTGGCAACGACCGACCCACAAAAAATACCTGTCACCGTCTTATCGCGTTGTTTGCAGTTCAATCTGAAGCAGATGCCAGGGGACGCGATTGTTGGCCACCTCGAGCAAGTACTAGGCTCAGAAGAAATTCCATTTGAAGTGCCTGCCTTACGCTTACTCGGGCAGGCAGCCTCAGGCTCGATGCGCGATGCCTTATCGCTGACTGATCAGGCCATTGCGTACAGCGCTGGCAACCTGACCGAAGAATCTGTACGTGGCATGCTCGGTACGATTGATCAGCGGCACTTAGTGCGCTTACTCGACGCGTTGCAGGCGGGCGAGGCGAGTGCGGTCCTTGAAATCGCTGACGAACTCGCGACGCGAGGCTTGTCTTATCGAGCAGCTCTCGCCGACCTTGCAATCTTGTTATCGCGCGTGGCGATCGTGCAAAGGGTTGCGCAAGCGATCGACGATGCAGACCCTTTGGCTGTTGATATTAAGCGTCTGGCAAGCTCGTTGCAGCCAGATGCTGTGCAATTGTTTTATACGGTGGCAGTTCATAGCCGCTCTGAGTTAGCGATTGCGCCTGATGAGTACGCCGGCTTCGTGATGGCTTGCCTGCGCATGCTGTCTCTGTCGGGCGCGGCGGGCGGTGCGAAGCAGCAAGCCGTACCGCAAGTTGCCCAAGCGGCAAGTACGCCGTCGGCAGCAGCAAGTGGCACTGCTGTCCAAACTAAGCAAACATTAACGGCCAACGCGCCTGCCGTTAGCCAAGCGGCGGTCAGGCAGCCAAGCCCAGTGCAAGCCAGTGCAGCGCAGCCAAGCGTGACGCAAACCAGTACAACCCAACCCAACGCATCGCAACCCACCGCATCGCAACCCACCGCATCGCAACACAGCGCATCGCAACACAGCACGGCGCAACACAGCACGGCGCAACCAAACTCCGCGCAGCCAAGCGCAGCACAGTCAAGCACTAGATCGCCTAGCGCAGCGCCGTCGAGCACCTCACAGCTAAACGCCGTTGCGACGGTGGCGCCTTCAGTCAACCGACAGTCTGAAGATTCAGACGTCGATTCAGAACCATCTTATTTAGACCACGAGCCAGAGTATTTTTCAGGCAACGACGTCGATTACGGTTCAGAACCTGTCTTTGATCAAGCCGATGATGCGCAGTTTGCTCAGGCGCCGGCCGCTCCGGTGTCTGACACGATTATTTTGCCTGAACCTTGGGCCGCGTTTTCAGCCAAACTACCGCTGTCTGGTATGGCTGCACAGTTAGCTCGGCAATCCGAATGGGTGGCCGTGTCTGGGCGTGCGATGACCTTGCGGGTGGCCTCAAAGGCGCTAGCCGTCGGCGCGCACGCTGATAGGTTGCGTGCCGTGTTAACCGAATACTTTGGCTTTGTGGTGCAGGTGCATTTTGAGATCGGGGCCGCGCAAGGGCAGTCGGCGCATGCCGTCGATCTGGCCGCGCAAGCCGCACGTCAGCAGGCGGCAGAGCGCTCGGTCACAAGCGACCCCTTTGTGCAGGCGCTCGTGAAAGATTTTGGTGCCCACGTTGTACCTGGTTCGATTCGTCCGGGCCATGCAGCGCTTTAAGCTTCTTACGGCGCATGACATGCTGAGTTGAATTTCAAATACGATTTTTCTAATTTATTTAATTATTTCAGGACATCTCATCATGATGAAAGGACAGATTGCAGGGTTGATGCGCCAGGCGCAACAGATGCAAGAAAATATGAAAAAGGCGCAAGATGCTTTAGCCGACATTTTGGTTGAAGGTGCTGCGGGCGGTAACCTCGTTAAAGTCACAATGACCTGCCGCCACGACGTCAAGCGGGTCACGATTGATCCGAGCTTGCTGGCCGATGATAAAGATATGCTCGAAGATTTGGTGGCGGCTGCGTTCAATGACGCCCTGCGCAAAGCTGAGTCGACCTCTTCAGAAAAAATGGCTGGCGTCACTGCTGGCATGCCTTTGCCCCCAGGGATGAAGCTACCCTTCTAATGAGTGCTTCACCTTCTGAGCCACAACCGCTCTTAGCCTTAGTCGAGGCCTTGCGACGCTTGCCCAGTGTGGGTGAGCGTACAGCTCGTCGCATGGCCTATCATTTATTACAGCACGACTTGAAGGCTGCGCAGCAACTTGGCCAGGCGCTGACTGACGCAGTGCAACGCTTACAACATTGTCAATTGTGCAATGGCTTCACAGAAACGCCAGTATGCGCGACCTGCGATCACACCGAGCGCGATGCCAGCCTGCTGTGTATCGTCGAAACGCCAGCAGATCAAAATTCGATTGAAGCCACTCGTGGTTATCAGGGTTTGTATTACGTTTTAATGGGCAGCTTGGCGCCGCTCGAGGGCAGGGGGCCAGACGAACTAGACTTCGACCGAGTCCTTGAGCGCGCGACAAATGGGGTCGTGCAAGAGGTGATCTTGGCGACTAATTTCACCGCTGAGGGTGAAACCACGGCACATTATCTTGCTGAAGCCCTGCGCGTCAATGGCATCAAGGTCACAAGACTTGCCCGTGGCGTACCTGCAGGTAGTGAAATTGAATACGTCGACGCCGGCACCGTTGCTTGGGCGCTGCTTGAGCGCAAGCCCACTTAAGTGATCTGACCTCAGCAAGGCGCACTGAGGCCCTTGCCGACTCGCAGGCAGAAAGCCCCTAAGGGGTTCGTTTTGTACGTGGGCTCATCGCCCAGTTCTCGACTGAAACCTGAATCGGTTACGGGTAAACTCCGTGGTACTCCTGATCGGTGCTGTGCTTAAATAGAGGATCAAAACTTCTTACGAGAGACACTCATGTCGATTTCACGCCGTCAGTTGCTTCAGTTCGCCGGTACAGCCGGCCTTTTATCGGCTGCGCCGTCTTTGGTGCTTGCCCAGAAACTCGAAAAAGCCAGTGTTCATATCGCAGTGG
>CAMCII010000212.1 GCA_945874505.1 Bordetella parapertussis
TGATACGCCATCTGTCATTAACAGGACAGAAGTAATGTCGTTAAAGAGTCCCATCGTGATTCTCTTAAAGAAGCTCGGACCATCCATCACGACTCGGGCATCAAGAAACACGGTTTGGCCCGCATGCTCGCCACCATCTGGTTTTCCCATGATGCGGACTTTGCCGCTGGGCCCATAGGCTGCGATGACGCCGTCGCCCACCCAAAAGGCAACAATAAATGTTCGAGTTTTAATGCGTTTTGTGATCGCAACCAGTAGCGTCGTTGAGTAATCTTTTGCACTGGTGGGGATGCTTTGCGCTTCAGAGTCGATTTTTTTGATGGCTGCAACGCTAGCCTCTTGAAAAAGTTTTTGAAAGCGTGCGCTAATGCTTTTTTGCGCGTCTTGACTTTCATCCCAATGCTCAAGTTGCTGCGTGAGTTGAGCGCCACTTTCGCCAGCGGTCGCTGCGCGAATGAGCGCACCAAACTCAGCGGTTGCGATCTGAGAGCCTCGGCGAGAAAAGCGCGCGCTACCAGCCCCGTCAGCAACGATCAGCGTGCTCCAGCCTGAGGCCGGGTCGGCATGAACAAAGAAATCATCGTCTCGAAAAGAGCCATTATGCTCGTGCGAACGGCCGCGCCGGCTGGCAGCGGCAATCCGTACCGGATGTTCAGAGATAAAGAGACTATCTGTGTTCTTTTTGTAATAAGGCGCACTCGCGGGCGGTTCAATATTGTTCCAAAGGCTTTTCGGGTCGGCGATCACAATGAGATTCATCGTGTAAAAAAAAGGCTGCCCTTTCGAATTTGCCCACTTGATCTTGAGTAAAACTGTGCCTGCTGCAAGTGGCAAGCCTTGTATGTGCGAAGACTTGACGTCGAAGCTCAAACCACTGGCTGGATCGATCTCGATGTTATCAATCGCGATGGCGTGACCGTTTGCATCTAGGGCGGTCACTGCCTCTAGGTATTCTTGATTGACTTTAGCGTTGGGCAGCGAGATTTTGAGTTTTGCAGCAAAGGGTGCCTGGCTTTGATTATGGGGTGGCGTAGCGATAGGCTGTGGTACTTGTGGTGCTTGCGAAGTTGTTTGCGCGGGCGGTGCAGGCGGTGCGGGCGGTGCGGCGAAGGGTGACTTAGGCGCAAGACTCGGTGAAGGCACGGAATTTGGCGCAGCGCTTGCGGCGGATGCAGTCGGCGCAGAGGGCTTCGCAGGCTGCGGGGTGACCGGTTTAGCGTCAGCGGGCTGCGCAGGGATTGGATTGCTATGAGAGATTGGATTGCTGTTAGCTGGCGCAGGGGCGTTTGAGCTGAGCGGTGCTTGCTCTCGCTTCGGCAGGACTTGCTCTTGCTCGATTGGCAATTGACTTTGTTTGATCGGTGCTTGATCTTGCCTGGCTGGTGCTTGCTCTTGTTTGGCGGGTGCCTGTTCTTGCTGAGGCGGTGTGCTTGACGTAGCTTCGGACGCATCCTCGCTTTTACGCCAGAACGCGGCTCGGCTGAATAGTGATGGTTTGTTGGTCATTTATGTTGATATCCAAACTCGATCGATTCTCTGGCGATTGAAAGACATATATATTGCAGGGTTCGATTTTCTGAAAGGTGCACAAAATATTTGTTCAACTAACAGGCAACCTTGCGATGCAACGCGACAAGCGGGCGGTCATGACTTCATCAGCCATGACCGGCTGCGCCATTGTGTTAAAAACAGGTCACAGGTCTGGCTATAACACCACGTTGACTTCTGCCGGTGGTGGTGGCAATTCGCTTAGCCCCCCAGAGTCTTTTTGACCTTTCTCGACACTTTGGCTGCGTGCCGAAATACTACTGCTGATCCATTTGAAATAAATGGAGATCGCCTTTGCGTCAGCGGCGTCTAATGAGACAACGTCAGGGGTGATCTGCTTGAGCAAAGCCGGGTCGGCGCCATGCCCCGCAGCGCAGGCCACGAACGTACCAAGGGTGAATTTTTTTAGTTCAGCTAAGCCTGATTGCCAGTTGTCTGTCGGCATGCCATCGGTAAACAAGAACACCAGTGGCTTCCAGTCGCCTTTGGCTTCAGGTGTCGATTTAGTCACTTCAATTTGTATCCTGTCCGCCAAAAGACTCAGCGCAGCGCCAAGTTCGGTCGTGCCGTTGGCCTCGATAGTTGGGACTTGAAAGGCACCCATTTCGGTAAGAGGCACTAGAACTTGCGCCGCACTATCAAAAGTAATGACCGACAGGTAAGCGCTCTCTAACGCCTGAGGGTCTTGTCTCAAGGCAGACACTAAGGTGTCTAAGCCAACTTTTACAGCCTCGATGGGTTCGCCATGCATTGAGCCAGAGGTATCGAGCAATAGATAAACGGGTAAGCGTCTCATGTGGATCCTTTCATTTTCAATATTAAAAAATATTTCTGCGTACAGTTTGAAGAATTAAACAATTCAATACAGGGCAACAAAAAAAAGCGGCAAATTCAAAGCACGACGTTAATTTCTGGAGGAGGCGGAGGTAACTGATTTAAGTTCCCGGTATCCGTTTGGCCACGATCCACACTATGGCTACGCACTGAAATGCTGCTCGTCACCCACTTAAAATATGCTTTTAACGCTTTCGAATCTGCCTGATCTGCGATGACAACATCGGGCGTGATTGCTTGCAGTACATCCATATGCACGTGTCGACCTAGTGCCAAGGCAACAAAGGTGCCAACTTTGCATTGTTTAAAGCGGGCGAGGCCGGCGCGCCAGTCATCGCTGGGGCCGCCATCTGTCATTAAAAATACAAGTGGCTTCCAATCGCCCTTAGCTTCTGGCGTTGACTTCACAAGTTCAGTATCGATGCATTCGGCCAATAAAGTGAGGCCCGCACCAAGGGCGGTTTTGCCCCGCGCTGTGATCTTAGGTATTTGAACCGATGTAATTTCAGTCAATGGCGTAACGACTTTGGCCTCAGAGGCGAACGTAATGACGCAAAGATGTGCCGTCTCTAGTGCTTGGGGCTCTTGCCGAAGCGCGGAGATCAATGTGTCGAGGCCGACCCGAACAGCTTCAATGGCTTCGCCGCCCATTGAACTCGAGGTATCGATTAAAAAATAAACGGGTAGACGGCGCATGTTGTATCAATCAATCGGTCGTGGGCTTTAACGTGGTCAGCGAGCAGTGCCTGTCGTTGTATGTGAGCAGGGTCTGTCAGCTTCAAGAGCAGTTAAGTAATCACCGCGTTAATTTTTTCTTTATACCCAAGAAGCGAGCAAACGATATTTCTTGGAAAAGTCGTGACGTAATTGTTGTAGCCGAGGATCACAACGTTGTAATCATCGTCAACCGCTGACTGTAATTGGGTGTAGAGCGAATCCCAATTGGCGCTGGCGTTTAAAAATAACCCGTCCGCTTTAAGCTGCGGATACTTAATGCCCAGAACTTTGATATTGGCGGTGCCCGCCACGATTTGCTTAAGAATGTCAGCCTCGTGAATCGAGTATTTACCCAACAGACTTTTGACTTCAGCGTAAACGCGGTTCAGTTTGATTTTTGCAGACTCAATGCGCGCAGCACTTCTTTTGATGTCTTGGGCGTAAGTGTTGCAGGTGTTTCTGACAACGATCAAGATATATGCCACAACAAGCGCAACGGCAATCGCTAGCCAAGTGTAGGGATCAGAGAGGTTCATTGCCTTGAATCTTTGAGTTAAATAGTATTATTCAAAACGGCGATCATATTACTATTTGAATGACAAAAGGCCTTAAAAAACAAAAAGTTCTTAACAGAGTGCCACCACTATTTTTTTGAATTTAGAAGTAAAGTTAGTTTTAGCCATATTGGGCCTGTGCTTTTGGTGCGAAAGTTAGTTGATGCTTGTTGAGACGCTTTGCACATACTGGATGACGGAGTGAAAAATTATGAGACGCCTGCCGGTTTATTTGCTGATTGATTGTTCTGAGTCCATGGCCGGTGACGCCATTCAGGCGGTCGAATCAGGCCTTGGCTCACTTATAAACTTTCTGCGTGCAGATCCCTATGCCCTAGAAAGTGTTGCCTTGAGCGTGATTACTTTCGGTAATAGTGCTAAGCAGCTCGTGGCGTTGACCGATTTGACCAGATTCAAGATGCCAGACCTGGTCATGGGCTCGGGTACAGCACTTGGTGCTGCCCTGAAGCTTTGGGAAAAATGCATGGACCAAGAAGTCGTCAAGACAACAGTCGACCGCAAGGGTGATTTCAAGCCCATGTGTTTCATCATGACGGACGGTAATCCCACCGATGCGTGGGAAGCCGCAGCCAACCAAATTAAGTCAAAAATATCTGGTCGCAAGGCACATGTGATTGCGGTGGGCTGCGGGCCGGATGCGAGCGCTAGAACGCTCAGTCAGATTACCGACGAGGTTCTGCTGGCAAAAGATATGAACGGCGAAACCTTAAAACAGCTGTTTAAGTGGGTATCCGCTTCGGTTGCCACGGCCAGCCAGTCAGTTGAGGCCACCGGTGATTCAAGAATCAATCTAGAGAAACTGCCGACCGAGTACATCGAAAAAGCATCGAAAACGGATATGGCGAAAGAGCCAACGGATGACGAATTTGTTTTCTTGCATTCGAAATGCATCGAATCCAAGAGTTTTTATATTATGCGGTTCGGGCGGTACGAAACAAAAAAGGGGTTATTTGGCTTACGGAAGGGTACGGCTTATGTGGGAGTTGCCTCGCACCCGGTCGATGATTTTGATTTTTCATCTACCGGCGGCAAAAGCGATCTAAAAATATCTGTTGATCAACTGGATTTACCGCCGGCCTGCCCGTATTGCGCAAATAGTAATTACGGAATTTGTACTTGCGGTCGTATTCATTGTTTTCCTGGCAATCTCGAGGGAACAATCGACTTAACATGCTCATGGTGTAGTCAAACCAATACGTATGGGTTAACAAGTGGTTTGGATATCGGCCGCGGCAGGGGGTAAATAATATTCACACCGAAGGTGTTTTTCAGGCAGCAAGCCTTAACACCCGTGCGCCTACTTACGTAACCGCATGCTCCCCAGCAATTTTTCCAAACACCGCACCACGCATCACCGACGTCGCCCCTGTATACACCTGGTGATACAACCCCGTTGCCTCGCCCGCGGCGTACAGCCCTGGCATTGGCCGACCATCGCTATCCACCACCTGACTGTCTTTGTTGATTTTGATGCCGCCGTAGGTAAAGCAGATGCCGGGGATAATCGGGTAGGCCATGAAGGGGCCTTGATTGATCGGGCGTGACCAATTGGATTTTGGAATCTCAAGATTGGTGGTCGCTAAGCCATCCAGTTCAAACGGTAAAAACTTGCCGGTTGGGCAACTGTCGTTATAAGCGGCGACTGTTGCACTTAAAGCGGCGGCGGGCAGGCCGCAGGCCTGTGCCAACTCTTGCAAAGTATTGCCTTGAATCACAGGTTGGTCGGTGCGAATGCTTTTTTTCCAGTTTGGTACATCGTGAATACTTTGATCAAAGATTACATAGCAAATGCCGTCAGGCTGCTCACCAATCGCACGTGAAATGTGGTCGTAGTTCACATCCACCAAACCTGGCGCTTCATCTAAAAACCGTTTGCCATGTTTGTTGACCAAGATCCCGTAGGTGAAGTTCATGACCAGCGCTTCAGTCGCACCTGAACGCGGATCAAGTGGCTCGGCGTGATACGAGCCAAAATCCCCTGCGGGTGCGGCGCCGGCGGCAAGCGCCATGCGGATCCCTTCGCCTTTGTTGTAATAGCCACCCTTGGCAACCGGGCGCACAAACTTGGCGGCCTGCCCAAGGTATTGCGTCAGCATTTCGGGGTTGCCCTGAAAGCCGCCTGAAGCGATCACGACGGCCTTGCCGTGCAGCAATAATTCTTGACCGGCGCTATCTGCGGTGGTGACCGTTGACCGCGAACCTTGACGGCTCAAGCCGCGTGCAGTGGTTTCGTACAGGCAGGTGACGCCTTTTTTAAGCGCGTAGGCGCGTAAGGCTTCGATCATGGCCAAACCGCCACCAATTGGCATTAAACGGGGTGCTGCGGCGGTTAAAAAATAGGTCGGCAAGAAATCAAATTTGATCCCGTATTGTTTCAGCCACGTGACGGTGGGCCCTGCCATGTTTGCCAACGTCGACACGATTTCAGGATCGGGCATGCCATGGGCTTTGACGTAGGGTGGCCATTGTTCGTAAGGCGCGCTTGCGGCCTCAATGATATTGGGATCAAGATGAAACCCCGCGTTCGATACCAAGCGTTCTTCAAAGTCGTCGCTGACCTCAGTTTCGCTTTTCATCCGAAAATAAGACTCGGTCCAGCGGGTGTTGCCACCAAAGTCAGGCTCGGGCGAGCGCTCGATGACCACGACGCTGGCGCCTTTGTCTGCAGCGGCCACGGCGGCCGATAAACCGGCGATCCCGCTGCCGATGATCACGAGGTCAAAACTCATTTCGTGGGGGGTATGTTGTGCTTGAGTCATCATTAGTGCCAAGTCAGCCAAAGGTGACTTAAATTAAACCACGCTGCGGGGCTTCGTGTGGCTGACGACGACAAGGGAGGCTCTGCCGAACGCTCTGTGAGGAGCGGACAGACCGACTGGGCAGCGCGACCCGTCGACAAAAAAGAGTCTCCGAGGCATAGCATCGGGGCGGGGTGGCGACCTTGTTCAAAACAGGTGGCCAAGATGCGAGACGAGCAAAACAGAGGCACAATAGGGAAAACGTGCAAGTTGAGTAGTTAGTACGTTAAAAAAATAAAGTCTCTAATCTGGACAAACTATGAAAATCTGGCATCAAAGTTTTACCGTCTTGGGCGATTTGGGACCCTATAGTGACGCGCTCAAAGCGCACTTCGCGCGTGTGGCGCGCCCTGATAC
>CAMCII010000213.1 GCA_945874505.1 Bordetella parapertussis
TCGCTGAGTTTCCGATCATTTTGGCTGTCAACGCACAATTACCGGTGCAATCAGTCAAAGAGCTCATCGCACTCGCACAGGGTAAGCAGCTCAGTTTTGCCTCAGCCGGCACGGGCAGTGCCCCACACCTGTCTGGCGAACTGTTTAAAACAGAAACCAAGGTCAGCATGGTGCACGTACCCTATAAAGGCTCGGCACCCGCGGTGGTCGATGTTGCAAGCGGACAAGTTGACCTGATGTTTGATGGTATCCCCTCGTTGTTGCCGCACATCAAAAGTGGAAAGCTGCGGCCAATCGCCGCTGTCAGCGTCAAACGTAACAGCCAACTGCCCGAGTTACCCACCTTCACCGAGCTTGGCTACCCCACCATGATCGCTTCAGTCTGGTACGGCTTGATGACACCTGCAGGCACCCCACAAGCCATCATCGACAAAGTCAATGCTGCCATGAACAAAACTTTGGCTGTGCCTGAGTTGCAGAAAAAACTTGAAGATGGTGGAGCAATTGTGATGCCCGGTACCCCCAAAGAGTTTGAGGCGTTTTACCTCAAAGACTATGCGCGCTGGGGTGAGGTCATCAAGAAGGCTGGGATCTCAACTAAGCAATAAATCTCGGGGAACAGCAATACAAAACGGGCACTCGACGTGCCCGTTGAACCAAGCTCGTACTGACTGCGCCTGCTGTCGCGATCACGACAGCAAGCAACGCTTGCGAGGCAGACTAGGCAATATCAATCACCGCATTACCCATCACCTTGCCTTGCTCAACCGCTTCATGAGCCGCAACAATCTCTGACAACGGGTAGCGCGCGCCGATCGCATGCACCAACTTGCCAGACTCCAGCAAAGCGTTAAGCTCTTTCAAGGCAAACGAGCGCTCACTGGGTGTCAGGTCGTACACTAAGAAAAATTGAAAACTCAGCGTATTAAACAAACACACACGAAATGGGATCAACGGATCAGCGTATTCGTTTGAGCCATAGCACGCCACCGTGCCGTGAGGTGCGAGTGCACCCTGTCGCACTAAATCCGCAGTTGTTGAAAAATCCATATCAATAATGGCATCAACACCACGCCCACCAGTCAGTGCCTTGACACGTTCGGCGACATTCTCTGTTTTGTAATCGATCGTTTCAGCCACGCCCACTGCACGCGCATGAGCTGCCTTCACCTCAGAACTGACGGTGCCAATCACGCGTGCACCCTTGAGCACTGCCATTTGCGCCGCATAGTGCCCAACAGCCGCTGCCGCGGCAATCACCAAGACGGTTTTACCGGTCAGATCACCACAACGACGCACCGCCTCAAAGGCCGTCAGACCAGGAATCCCCATGCAGGCAGCAGCATCAAAACTCGTATTGTCGGGTAATGCGACGGCTTGCGCCTCGGGCAAGACGATGTACTGAGCGCACGTACCAAAAGGGCGACCAAACTGACCGTTCCAAGTCCAGACTCTTTGCCCGATTCGGCTAGCAGAGACCCCTGCACCGACCGCCTCAATCACCCCGCCAGCGTCGCTATGCGGCACGATACGTGGTGCGATCAACGCACGACCGCGCCGTGATTTCACATCTGAAGGGTTCACACCCGACACACTAATTTTGACGCGTACCTCACCAGCCCCGGCCTCGGGTGTTGGCATCTCGCCCAGCACGAGCACCTCGCGGGCCTCACCATTTTTTTCATACCATGCTGCTTTCATGTCCTGTTCCTTAAATCGTTGCTTAGCTGAAATCTTACTCGTCTGAAATCTTGTTTAGCTGAAATCTTGTTTAGCTCGGATCTGACTGCTCTAAAGTCTTGTTTATCTGAGCGTTGTTTATCCGAGATCTTTCTCATCTAAAAGTTTTGGTGGCTTGGGCACTTTCGTGATTTCATCACTTGAGTTGCGCAGACGGAAACTTAGGAGGACGCTTATTTTTAACAGCATCCAGGCCTTCGCGTGCATCAGCCCCTAAAAATCCAAACATCTCTAAGCTGAGCGAATTATCAAATATTGGCCCCGCCATGCGCATCCAGTTATTCAACGATTTTTTTGTGTTCTGAATTGCGGTCTGACTACCAAGCGACAGTTTTTTTGCAATTGCCAAGGCTCGGGGCATCAACTCTTCGTGCGGTACACAAAAGGTTACCAAGCCGATGCGCTCAGCTTCTTTGCCGTCAATAAAATCAGCCGTCATCAGATAATATTTTGCCTTCGCCATGCCGCACAATAGCGGCCAGATGATGGCGGCATGATCGCCCGCGGCAACGCCGAGCTTGACGTGACCATCGGTGAATTTTGCCTTTTCAGAAATGATGCTGATATCCGCAAGCAAGGCAACCGCCAAGCCAGCGCCCACTGCCATCCCATTGATTGCAGAAATAATTGGCTTGTCGCATGCCAGCATGTTGTAGACCACATCGGCAGCTTCTTGCTTGACGATCGCAATTTGCTCGGGGTTGCCCACCATGGTTTCGACCCAGGCCAGATCACCACCGGCTGAAAATGCCCGATCACCCGCACCCGTCACAATCGCAACCTTAGTCTGGGGGTCATTTTGCACCACGTCCCAAATTTTGGTGAGCTCCCAATGCAGGCGGGCGTTCGTGGCATTCATGACCTCAGGCCGATTCAGCGTGATCAACAAAACGCCTTCATCAGGCCGGTCAAATTTTAAAAACTGAAAGTCGTCGTAAACCATTCGATATCCTAGAAATCATTTACCAAATTTGTGATGCGCATCTGTTCTGTGATGCGCACCTGTTCTGTGATAATCATCTAATCTATAGTACCTATCTAACATGTGATGCAAAAATTAAATGCTTTCAAATGACACTGTCATCCTAGCAGTATTTTTTTTAATTTACGGACTGCACAATCGGGCGTGGTCAATACTGGTACTGAGGCAAGCTTTTGCGCCTGTGCTGCAGCCGAGGCCATCGAAAACTGACCAAACACGATCGTGTTGTAGCCCTTCAGTGTCGCAACCTTATCTGCAATGATCTGATCATGTTTGGCGTGATCACCGGCAACCAGAGCATCAAAAGCCCCCTCAACGAGCATCGCGTCAACCTTAAGCTTAGTACCACGCTGCGCCAGCATTTCGTTTAACTCTTCTGTGAGCGCCGGAATTGACGGCCCAAAGGTTGTCAACAACGCGACCTGGCCACCACGCTCGATCACCTCTTCGAATAAGGCTTCGTTGGGTGTCAGGATCGGAATCGAGTGTTTAAGTTTCAACCCCTCGATCGTTGCGCCAAACGCTGAGCAGGTAAACAGGATGGCCGTCGCCTCGGCGGCAACACAATACTGCCCCAGCAGATCAAAGCGCTGCGGAATCGAATCCGGCAAGCGCCCCGCCTCGCGCACATCTTGTACAAGAGAATCCTCTAACAGATTCATCACACGCGCCTCGGGCCACAAAGCCGCGAAACTTGCCAACGCCGGCTTCATTGACACGTCGCCGGCGTGAATCAAGTAAATCTTTTGTAATCCTGTCATCGCAATCCTTTCCTCTCAAACCATCAGCCGAAGCGTCAAGTCGTTTGTCTCTGAGTCGTTTGTCTCAGAGCGCTCGTCGCCCAACGAATCCCACTGCGATCCCTGCTGCCTTGCATTATTCGGGTTGAAGCTTTGCGGCCTTCACTACCTTACCGGCTCGCTCAATTTCAGCACTCAACAATTTCGCCAACGCTTTGGCGTCACCGGGCATCGGCTCAACACCCGCAGCCTGTACTTTTTTAATCGTGTCGGCATCATTCAACACCCAAGCGATGTCTTTTTCAAGTCGCCCAATCACCGCAGCCGGTGTCTGAGCAGGCGCAAACACTCCCACCCATGCCGAGTATTCAAACCCTGGGAGTCCCTCTTGCGCCACGGTCGCCAAGTTCGGTGCTGCCGGGTGAGGAGTGGCGCTGGTCACACCTAATGAACGCAAGCGACCAGCCAAGATATTCGGCATTGCAGTGGCCACCGGCTCACAAATTAGCTGCAATTGCCCTCCCATCAAATCGTTAAGCGCCTGCGGTGAGCTTTTGTAATTGACCATTTGCAAGTCAATACCCGCCATGACTTTAAAGGTTTCAACACAAATTTTTGAACCGCTGGTTGCCGTGCCGTAATCAAGCTTACCGGGTTGCGACTTTGCCAAGGCAATAAACTCTTGCAGGTTCTTTGCGGGCACCGCGGCGTTAATCACCAAAATATTGAAAAAACCTTGAAACGCCATCGATACAGGCGCGAGGTCTTTCACTGGATGAAAAGGCAAGGTCTTGCGCAAATGAAAGTTTGCGGCCAGTGTTGTGCTCGAACCTAGCACTAAGGTGTAGCCATCGGGCGCAGCCTTCACTGCAGCATCCACACCAATCAACCCTTCGGCACCTGGACGATTTTCAACGATGACCTGCTGGCCTAGGCGTTCGCCAAGCTTGGCTGCAAAAATTCGCGCGACGACGTCAGTGGCGCCACCGGCTGCCAGAGGCACGATTAATTTGACAGGTTTAGTTGGATAAGTGCCCTGCGCCATCACTGTGCCGGCCATACCGAGTAGCATTGCCAAACCACACGTGAACCGTTTGAGTTGCTTTACATACATTCTGTTTACCTCACTGTTTTAGTTGTCAACGTTTGGCTTTCAGTGCCTGTCTCACATGGCTGAGACGCTGGCATTTAAGCCGATCAAAAACCCTTATGACTTCAACCGTATCACTAACAAGTTAAATCACCAGGCGCGCACGCAAATCAGCGATTTGCGCCGCGCTATAACCAAACTCACGCATCACCTCATCGGTTTCACCGCCTCTGGCAGGAGTGGCAGAGCGAATTTCGCTTGGGGTACGCGATAGCCCCACCGGTTGCCCCACCACTTCAATGTCACCTAGTTCTGGATGGTGCACTGCCGTGGCGATCCCTAAGTGACGGGTCTGCGCATCGGCAAAGACCTGATCCATGGTGTAGATCGGACCGCAGGCAACGCTGGCTGCTTCAAAGCGTTCGATCCACTCTTGCGTCGAACGCGTACGGGTGATCGCATATAACTCTTGGTTGAGTGCCACGCGATTGTTCGAACGAAGCTTGCCAGTTTTGTATTCTTCCTTCGCCAGCAAATACTCAGCACCGACAGCCTTACAAAGCCTTTCCCACATTTGCTGAGCGCCGGCGCCCGCAATATTAATATGGCCGTCAGCAGTCGGAAACACCCCTGTCGGGATCGAAGTCGGGTGATCATTACCGGCTTGTTCAGGGATTTCTTTGTTGATTAACCAGCGCGCCGCCTGAAAATCGAGCATACCAATCATTGACTCGAGTAAAGACGTTTGAACCCATTGACCTTTGCCCGACTCTTCCCGCTCTAGTAGCGCCGTCAAGACGCCTAGCGCACAAAACAAACCAGTCGCCGAATCCGCCACCGCAATGCCAGCACGCACCGGTCCTTGCCCAGGCAACCCGGTAATCGCCATCAAGCCACCCATGCCCTGCACGATCTGATCGTAACCAGGCCGCTTGGCATAGGGGCCGTCTTGTCCAAAGCCAGAAATACTCGCGTACACCAAGCCAGGGTTGGTGCGACTGAGGCTCTCGTAATCGATACCTAGTCTAAATTTCACATCGGGTCGAAAATTTTCGATGATGACGTCAGCTTGGTCTGCCATCTTTTTAAAAATGGCAATCCCTTCTGCTTCTTTTAAGTTCAGCGTCAAACTGCGCTTATTACGATGCAAGTTCTGAAAATCGGGGCCCAGACGGCTATCCCCCCAGCCGTCACTCACGCCTAAGGCCTCGGGAGTTTCAATCTTAATCACATCGGCACCCCAATCCGCGAGCTGACGCACCGCCGTCGGCCCCGAGCGCAAGCGTGTCAGATCAAGCACTTTGAATCTGGCCAGCGGGCCTTTGCGTGTCGTTGTCATGTTTATTTCCTCATGGATTTGTGTGTTTGAGGCAATGCACCCAACCGCAACCAGCTTACAAACAAGTGTGTCAACTTCTGTCTCCTATGGATCGATATCCATAATTTTTGCTTAGCGCCGTCTGAGCGGCTTTTTTGCAGGCGCTTTCAAAAACGCTAGCAGGTAGCATACCTGAGCGCGGTTGGTTGTGCAGCAGGTTGCGCTGTGACGGCGTGAGGATTCGCGCGACAACAACGTAGAATATCGGTCATACCCTGCGCACGCGAAAGATCAGGCTAGGCAGGCTAGTGCCCGGAACGCTAGACTCGGCTTCGGAAACGCTAGACTCGGCTTCGGAAACGCTAGACTAGGTTTGTTTAGTCTAACGCTACACTTTTATTAAGGCTTTTTGATATGACTGTCACGGCAAACTCACCTGAACCCACCACGCCCGCTCTGAGCGTTGTCGGTCGTATCGCGACCATCCGCTTGCGCAATCCGGCCTATGCCAATCGCCTCAGTCCGACCGATTTGGCGGTTATCACAGAGCACCTTGCCACCGTCAATGCCAACCCAAACGTACTCGTTTTAAAGTTCATCGCCGACGGCAAATACTTTTGCAGTGGCTACGACATTTCATCGCTTGCAGCAGATTCTGCGCCCTCTTCGACTTACTTCGGCGATACCATCGACTTAATTGAGCAGGCGCGGCCGGTCACGATCGCAGCCATCAATGGCGGCGTTTATGGCGGCGGTACCGACCTGGGCTTAGCCTGTGATTTCAGAGTGGGCGTACCAAGTGCCAACATGTTTATGCCAGCTGCAAAACTTGGGTTGCATTTTTATCCGGGCGGCATGGTTCGCTATATCACCCGCTTGGGCTTAAACAATGCCAAAAAATTGTTTTTAACGTGCGAAAAAATCGAAGCAGCCGAGATGTT
>CAMCII010000214.1 GCA_945874505.1 Bordetella parapertussis
TGTATTGCGGCATAAATTGCAGCACCTGTGATTACCCCAGCGCTTGTCCCGGCAACAACCCCCGGTAGAATTTGCGCCCATAGTGCTCTCGCACCCGTCAGCGTCTCTCCTTTCTTCAGTTCAGGAGACTCAAGCGTTTGGGCTATTTGTTGAATCGACATTAAAAAATTTGTCACCGCTACTACTTTGCCCATGCTAGCAATGGTCGCTTTGTAGGCGCTGTAAATCCCGTGACCAACTTTTTGAAAACCACCGACCGCTTGGAATCCCTTCTCGCAAATGAACTTAGATTGAGTCACATAATTTGAAGACCCTTCTTCAGCGATTTGAAAAGAAAAGGTTTTATTCGTTGAAAAATCATATTTCGCTGTCAAGTGGCCAGACTGTAGGCCTACGCCAGCCGTTGCGTTCCAACCCGAAAAGGCGATACCCATGCTGACAGCCGGGCCTACCATCACATCTGTCTTAATCCCTGCAGTGAAGGTGTTCGAAGTACCAATCGTCATGGCGTTTTTGCCACCCAAAAAAAACTGCTGATCGGTGCCCATAAACATTTTGACGCTACTACCACGACTGACTACCCCGTAACCGGTGAACGTGTAGTCCGAGACGCTGGCTTTGACCCAATCGACAGAAGCATTTGCCGCCGATTTGATGGCGCTCCCAGCGGTGTTTGCCGCCGATTGGATGCCGCTCCCAGCAGTGTTTGCCGCCGATTGGATGCCGTTCCCAGCAGTGTTTACTAATGATTCTACTGAAGGAGTTGTGGCCATCTTCTATCCTTGAACAGGTAAGGTGTTATTGTAGAAAGCTTGTTATCTACATTTTCGGTCGTTAGTTTGTAAACAATCAGCTAATTACTTAAGGGCGCCGATAATGATCGACGTCCCTCCTTGCGGGGTGTGAAAGAGCATAGATTGCTTGCCATCCGTATCATTCGCACTCATCACGTTCGCCCCAGCCGTCACAAAACCGTTAAACGTTGCATTCTGATCTGTCACCACATTCCGATTCTCAGAATTCGTCACCGCCCCTAAAATAACGGGCTGATCGGGGTCGCCGCCCATAAAACCTAGCAACACTTCAGTGCCTTTGAGTAACGGAAAATGCATGCCGTTTTTTGGGCCGGCATAGGGGGTGGCCATGCGTACCCAGGCCGAGCCTTTGTTGGTGGGTTTGTCAGACAAGTCGTACATGAGTTCGACTTTGTATTGGCCCCATTCGTTGACTTGCGCGTAGGTGCCACTGCCCTCGTCATCAATTGTGGCCGTGAGTGTGCCCGAGATTTTTGGTTTTTGCGTCATGCGCTCGGGGCGAAATTGTTTAGCAGACGGGATGGCTTTAAATTTACATTCGTAAAAAGTGCCAGCCTTATCCGTATTGAACGGCGTATTCACGCCCGAGAGTAAAACCCCCGCTTGCGAGCCACCGTGTTCAACTTCGGTGATCAGATAATTGCCGTTAAAGCTTGAGCGGTAGTGCAGGCTGAGTTGCATTGTGTGGCCGCAACGCAGCCCAATCGCGGTGGCTTCGCCTGAAAAAACTTGTTCTCGGCAATTGAGTTCTTGGGCGCGTATCGTTGCGAGTTGTTCAGCTTCAGCCGTGGTGCGTACGTTGTCGCCATAAAAAAGAACTTCGCCGTGTCCGTTTGCAGACACTTCGGCTGTACCTTTTTGATCGGCTAACGCTGCGTTGCGAAAGTTGTAATCTTGTACCGTGACCGATTGCGGCATGGGTATTTGCTTGCAAGAGAGGCTGTGCACACAGTCATCTTGCATCGCCGTCTGAATGTCTTCTTTGCTGGTGTAGCGCAAGCGCAAAATGTCTGCAGGCTGCGCCTGTTGGTAATCTAGCATGATCAGTTTTTCGGCATCGATACCTAACGCATCGTGATCGAAATGATAGTAGACGCCTTCGTGCTCAAGCCAACGCGAGATGAAATCCAAACTCGATTCGTCGTACTGGCAGACAAAACTGCGCAGGCGGTATTGCGATGGGCTGTTCAGTGTGGTCTGAAAGTCGAGTGTCGTTAGATTATTGTTTTTTAAAATCTTCTCGATCACTTGCAAAATGGACTGCTCGCCCAGATACACTTCATTGATGCGATTGAGTGATAACTTCCATAGACGCGGTACGAGCACGGCGCGATAAAAAACATAGCCGCCAGATTGATGCAGTTGTTCAAACTCGCACACCATGCCGTGGTAGGGCACAGATTTTGTACCATCGTGCGAAAAAATTGTGAGCGTGGCCGCTTGGCTCAAGATGTCATCAAAGTCGATATCTGCCGAAGAACTGACGAGCGTGAGTTCAAAGCGAAACAGCCGCGACAGGGCTTCGGTGCCTGTTAGGGTGACGACCTCAAGGGTTGTCGAGCCCTGACCCTTCGAACGGAATTTGAACCGTATCTCATTGATAGCTGGCTCTGCCATGTTTTCTCTTTTGATGAAAGTGTTGCGATCAACGGGTTGGGGATGCTGGTGTTGGTTTGACTTCGTTGAGTGGTCGACCTTGCTGATTCACTTTGACGCGATCACCCGGATCATACCTAACCAAGGCAGTCTGGACATTACCATTAAAGCGGTACGTAATGCGGTAGTTGGGCGCCGTTGTGTAAGTGGGCGGGCCCGGTTCGCAAATCGTTTGCACGTAAAACTTTTGTTCGGCCACAAGGCTGCCTGGTTTGGGTGTCGCCAGCAAGGGATTGGCGGGCACAAACAATTGCGTAACAAAAAAACCAATGCCGCCGGCAAGCAAGATGGTTGGAAGGACCAAAGACGCTGCAGCAAACGTGGTCGTGTAGCTTGCGGCCTTCGTTGCGACCGCATTGGCAAGGGGTACACCAACCACAATGCCCACAGAGCCACCAATTGTGGCGATCCAATTCTTTTCAAACCAGGTTTTATCGTCTTCTTGCTGTTGGGCGACCTGCTGCGACGTCAGTACGGTCTGCCGGCAGACTTCAGGGCTTGTGCGGCTTCTCTCAGTTTCGTGAGTGACAGACAGGACTGCTGCGGTATAGATTCCCTCGTGCTGAGCATTGGCGTTGCTAAAAAACAACGCCAATGGACTCGTTGTGAGCAAGGTCACAAGGAGTGCTGCAGCTGCTCGACAGGAATGAGAGCCAAAGGGAAACATATCAAAATTTGGTGGAAAGCAATCAAACGGGTTAAAATTTTTACTATATTTCAAGCTATTACAGCTTTTACTTGATATATTGGTTAAGGTTGTGGAGCGAGTGCGAATGCTAAATCGATTGGTCAATAGTATCTTGCTTTTATTAAGCCTGTCCCTACTATCTGGCTGCTCTTGGCTAAATTCTTCGTTGGGCGGTAACACAATGAAAGACGCCAAGGCAGAGGTTGAGTGGCCCTACGCCAAAGAGGCCATTTTGGTCGACATGGTGTCGGACATTGACTTGAATTTTTATTCAAATCAGCCCCATACCGTGGTGCTGGGCGTGGTCCAAGTCGCAGACGCTAAGGTATTTGTTGATTGGCTAGCCAAGCCCGAAGCTGTTCTTAAGACGCTGGTGAGTGGTAAAGCCGCAACAGAGGTGCTGAATTTTGAACGTTATGTGGTGAGTCCAGGTAAAAAAACTGCCTTGAAAATTGATCGTGTGCAAGAGGCTAAGTTTGTAGGTTTCGTCGCTGGGTATTACCAATTTAATGCCCTTCAAGCTGCGCGTCTTTTCAAAATACCGCTAAATGTTCGGACCTCAGGGATTATTACCACCTCGTACAAGGCTGAGCCTGCTGTGCTGGCGCTTAGGTTGTTTTTAGGCAGTGATCGGATCGTGAACGCAGAGACTCTCACGTATGACTTTGAGAAAAAGGTGGTGATTGAGACGGTACCGCTCGATTCTTCGAAACCCGAAGTCAGTTTGACTGACGGCCGAGTCAGTGAGGCGAAAGCTTCTTCTGAAGCCGCGATGAAACTGACGGATTAAAGAGAGAAAGCGAGGCATCATGGATTTTAGAAAAGGTACGTTTTGGCATCAAGGCCTGTTCTTGCAGCCGCAGCACTTTCAGCGCTTTGACCTGACTCAGCAGTTTTATCGTAAACCACTCTACGAGGCGGTGAGCCCGTATTTTTGGGGTGTTGGAAACCTTGTTGTGGCGTCAGAACTGTTAACCGCCCGTGCTTTTGAAGTGCGGGCGGCGAAACTCATTTTTCAAGACCAAACTTATATCGAATTTCCGGGTAATGCGGTGATTAGCAGTCGGTCATTTGACAAAGTGTGGGCGACGAGCGATGTCCCACTGAGGGTGTATTTAGGACTAAGAAAACTTTCGATGGTTTCGCCTAACGTCACGGTCGTTGACTCGTTGGCTGATGTTGGGGAGGTCAACACGCGTTTTGCGAGCTTAGGCCAGTCCGAGACTATGCCGGACCTTTACGCGCAAGGTCCCAGCGCAGAGGTGCGCACTCTGGTGCATGTGGTCAAGGTTTTTTTTGAGCCTGAGCTTGAAACCTTAGATGACTACGATTTGATTCCCGTGGCAGAACTTGTGCGCGATATCGATACGGTTCGTTTGGTATCGCGTATCGCTCCGCCCTGCTATGCACTCTCGGGGTCGCAGTTGCTAAGCGATGTCCTAAACGACATCCGCGATGATATGGCAGGGCGGCTGCGCCAAATTGCAGAGTATAAGCTTCCGCGCGACATGCAGCGCGACGAGCTGGATCCAGATTTTTTGATGTTGTTGCAGGCGGTCCAGGCGTTGAATCGTTTGGTACCATCGCTTGTTCACTTGGCTGAAACGCGCCAGATTCACCCTTGGACGGTCTATGGTTTCTTGCGTGTGTGCGTCGGTGAACTCAGCACATTTTCTGATCGCACAGATGTACTGGGACGCCAAAATCCGAATGATGAGGGAATCCCGCCCTACAATCACGTCAACCTAGGGGCTTGTTTTCTGGCTGCGCGCCAAATAATTAGCCAGTTGCTAGGTGAGATTTCAGTGGGTCCGCAGTTTCATGCTTACTTTGATCCGCGGGATGTCTTTTCGGTTGCTGTCCTGCGTGCAGATTTCTTTGGCGAACGCCATCGTTTTTACTTAGTGACAAAAACCGCTTCGAATAATGACCGTCTTTCAAAAGATTTTCTTGTAACTGCCCGTCTGGCTTCACCCACCGAACTGCCCGCGTTGATAGATCATGCCTTACCGGGCATCGAATTGATTGAAGTGCTCAGCCCGCCTCAAGGCTTACCGCAGCGCCCCAACACGCGTTACTACCGCATTGAGCAAATCAGCGCTGCCTGGGAGTCTGTTGAAAAAGAGGGGGAACTGGCGATGTTCTGGCCAACAGCACCGGAAGATTTGCGTGCTGAAATTGTCGTGCTACGAGGCTGACGGATGCGGCTTTCAGACTTTTTTATGCCCTTGATGGCCTACGCCCGATCTTTTGAGACCGCGACGGCAGGCTCGCCCGAAGAGGTCTCTGCGAGTATCGACGGCCTCATCGAGCAAGCGAGCGCGCAGGCGCTCGCTGCAGGTTTAAATGTGCAGTTATTTCATCAAGGTTTATTCCCGATCGCCGCTTGGGTAGACGAGCACATCTCGCGTCGCAAGATTTGGGCGAGCCCCATGGCTTGGCAACCCTATTTATTGCAACGCCGATACTTTAAAACCTCAGTGGCAGGACGAGAGTTTTTTGAGCGGCTTGAGGCGTTGACGGCCGACGAAGCGCCAGTGCGAGAGGTTTATCTGTTGTGCCTGTGTATGGGGTTTGTTGGTCGGTATGGTGCTGCAGCCGACAGCGCTGAGTTGTCGCAGTTGAGGCTAGACCAGTATCGAATGGTGCTCGAGGCAATTGGGGCGTCTACCGAGGGCGCTGAAGTGCCACTATTTCCGATGGCGTACCGTACCGGAGATAGGAACAAGTTGAGCCGAACTAGTCGCTGGCCGCGCTGGCTGCGGCCGACAGTGATTTTAGTGGTGGTGGTTCCTGTCGGGTTAATCATTCTTTTAGCCCTGTCCCTGGATGCAGAGCTTGCCACTTGGGTTCGGGCGTTTCGTCGTTCGATTTATCTATGAAAACATTCTTCAGTTTTCTCTTCAAGTTGTTTTTGCTGCTGGTGCTGGCCTTGCTTTGTTGGGGCATCACGCTCGCTCTAGTGTGGCCCCTTTGGGCCGGTCTGGTGATGTTTGTCGCGGTCATCGCGATGCTCTTGATGTTCAAGTTGCTTCGACGGATATGGATTACCACACGGGCGCGTGTCAGGCTCTCTCAGTCAGAGCTCGCCGCACGCAAGGGGGCTGGCAAAGAAGCGACACACTTTGATCTGACAGACAAATGGAAGCAGGCGATCGAGCTCTTGCGTAATTCGCGGCTTAAACGCTTTGGCAATCCTTTGTATGTGCTGCCTTGGTATATGGTGGTGGGAGAGGCGGGTTCGGGGAAAACGACGGCCATCACCCGCTCGCGCTTGGTCTCGGTGGTAAAAAATATCTCGCAAACAGAGCCAATCAAACAAACGGCCGACTTTGAGTGGTGGTTTTTTAGTAAGGCGATCGTAATCGACACGGCGGGTCGCTATGTTTCTCCAGATGCGCGCGATTCGGACCAAGCTGAATGGGAAAAAATCCTCGGTCTGCTGGTCAAGTATCGTCCCAGAGACGGGCTTGATGGTTTGGTTGTTGTGATTGATGCAGACCGACTGTTAAGCACCGATAGTGATTTGCTTAACAGACGTGGCCGGACTTTACGTGAGCGTGTCGATCAGCTGATTCGACTGTTTGATAAACGTTTTCCAATCTACGTACTAGTCACAAAGTGCGATTTGATTCCTGGTTTT
>CAMCII010000215.1 GCA_945874505.1 Bordetella parapertussis
GGCATCTTCAGAGGACTTCACACCAGACACGCCTACCGCGCCGATGACCTGGCCATCGATCGTAATCGGCACACCGCCCTCGAGCATTCCTTGCAGGGTGGGTGCTGACAAAAATGCCGTACGGCCATTGTTAATGATGTCTTCGTAGACTTTAGTTTCGCGACGCGCCAACGCTGAGGTATGCGCTTTGGCTGGTGCGATGTGCGCCGACATGGGTGGTGCACCATCCAAACGTTGCAGGCCTAACAGATGGCCGCCGTCATCAACGACCGCGATGGTCACAGCCCAATTGTTTTTATTGGCATGGGCTTTAGAGGCAGCCAACATTTTAGAAACATCGGCATCAGTCAAGACAGCTTTGGTTTTCACAGAGAATCCTTAATTTGTTCAAGTGCAGTGGGGTCTTCTATTGTAGTGAGATCGCCGGGGTCGCGTCCTTCGCACACCGCAACAATCGCACGTCGCAGAACTTTACCAGAGCGAGTCTTTGGCAATGCGGTGACAAAACGCACTCTGGCGGGGCGCGCGACTGGCCCAAGTTGCTCGTCGACTAACCGCATAATATCGCCCTCGAGCTTTAACAGCGAGGCTGGCTGCGAAAATAAACTGGCATCTTTCAGCACCGCAAAGCCGACAGCCACCTGCCCTTTAAGCTGATCTGCGATCCCCACCACCGCCGACTCGGCCACGGCGGCATGGCAGTTGATTGACTCTTCGATTTCACGAGTACCCAAGCGATGACCCGCCACGTTAATCACATCATCGGTACGGCCTAAGATGAACCAGTAGCCATCCTCGTCTGTTAAGCCCCAGTCAAAGGTTGAATACACCTGACGACCAGGCACCGAGCCGAAATACGTTTCTACAAAACGCGCATCATCGCCCCAGATTGTGGTCATCGCACCTGGTGGTAAGGGCGGCACGATGGCGACTACACCCTTCTGATTCGGACCAAGATCTTCGCCAGTCTCTTCGTTCAGCACCCGAACGTCAAAGCCATACACCGGAAACGACGGACTACCAAATTTTGTTGGCACATCTGCAATACCGGGCTGCGCTGCCAAAATTGGCCAACCCGTTTCAGTTTGCCAATAGTTATCAATAATCGGCCGGCCCAGCCCTGCTGAAATCCATTGTGCGGTCGGCTCGTCTAACGGCTCACCGGCCAGATACAGCGCGCGCAAAGTCGACAGGTCGTATTTCTTCAGCAAAGCCTCGTCATGTTTTTTTAGCACCCGAATCGCCGTCGGGGCAGAAAACATGGTGTTGACTTTAAAGCGTTCGACGAGGCTCCACAAGATACCGCCATCGGGGCGCACGGGGGTACCTTCGTACAGAATGGTGGTCTGGCCAGCAATCAAAGGGCCATACACAATGTACGAGTGGCCAACCACCCAGCCAATATCGCTGGTGCACAGGTAGGTATCGCCCGGCTTGCCGTTAAAAATACGTTGCATCGACGAAGCAAGGGCTACGGCATAGCCACCGGTGTCGCGTTGCACACCCTTGGGCTTGCCAGTGGTACCTGATGTGTACAACACATAACTGGGTTCTGAAGACTCAAGCCAAGTCACGGGCACCACCGCCCCATCATATTGGCGTCTAAGGCTCGCGTAATCAAGGTCTCGGCCCGCCACCGGTTCAAAGTCGAACAAGCCACGATTGACCACCAAAACTTTTTCAGGCGGAAGCTGTGACAGCGCAATCGCCTTGTCGAGTAAGGGCTTGTAAGGCGTCACTTTGCCGCCTCGCGAGCCGGCGTCGGCACACACGATCACTTTAGGTGAGGCATCATCAATCCGTTGCGCCAAGTTCACTGAGGCAAAGCCGCCAAAGACCACCGAGTGAATCGCACCCAACCTTGCACAGGCCAGCATGGCAAAAACAGCTTCAGGCACCATGGGCATGTAAATCAAGACTCGGTCGCCTCGCCCCACCCCTTGAGCCTGCAACATCGCGGCAACGGCGTTTACCTCGCGATAGAGGTCTCGGCGAGTATAGGTAATCTCTTGATCAACCTCGGTCGACACCCAAACTAAGGCCGCCTCGTCGGCTCGTGATTCTAGCCAACGATCAACGGCGTTAAAACATAAGTTGGTACGACCACCGACAAACCAGCGCGCAAAGGGCGGTTTGCTGTAATCAAGCACCTCAGTGAAGGGGGTTTCCCAGTGAATGCCAGCCGCCTCTTCGCGCCAGAAGGTATCTTTTTGCTGAAGTGAACGTTGATGGGTAGCCTGGATTGGGTTCATATTAGGTCTCTTGGGTACTTTTTATTGGGTCTCTTGGGTACTTTTTTTAGCAAAGATCGCTTTTTGTAATACTATTGTGACAGGTAAACCTTGCATGAGGCTTTCCGCCCCTGCAACATTAGGCGCTCGGTGTTGGTTGTGCTCGCCACCGGCCTCGGTATTTTGACTTACGCCCTTTTTTAGATCAGCGGTCAGTTTTTCTGCCCCTCGTTCGTAACCGTTACGATGCTAAACATAACTTTTACCACTATTGCAACTTGCATCTCTGCTCAATGGGTTCGCCTTGCGCTTTTCGCAAGCGCATGCGTGCTGACTGTTGCCTTAAGCGGTTGCGCAGGTACCAAAGGTGACGAGGGCTCAGGTCTGAACTCTTCTTCTGTCGACTGGAGAAACTCGGCCGATCCGATTGGTTCATTTTTGGCGCGTTCTAAAAATGGTGCGGGTTTGATTGCGGGCGACATCAACCACCCACTCGCACGCCAAGCACTCACGCAACTCGGGATTCGGTATCGCTGGGGTGGTAAATCACCTGAAACGGGCTTTGATTGTAGCGGGCTCGTGCTGCACTCGGCGCAACAATCGCTTGGCCTGAAGCTGCCACCCCGCTCTTACGAGATCGCCATGTTTGGCATCGATGTGCCGCGCAATAATCTACAAGTGGGTGACTTAGTGTTTTTTAATACGCTGGGCCGCCGTAACTCGCATGTGGGCGTG
Source organism: Bordetella parapertussis (assembly GCA_945874505.1). Classification (GTDB taxonomy): domain Bacteria; phylum Pseudomonadota; class Gammaproteobacteria; order Burkholderiales; family Burkholderiaceae_B; genus Zwartia; species Zwartia parapertussis_J. The sequence goes on from CAMCII010000215.1 coordinate 2,967, forward strand.
TACTTAGGCGATGATCAGTTTGTGCATTCACCCTCTGCAGGTGGTGTCGTCAGAATCGAAGACATGAAGATGGCTTACTGGACCAAGCGCTATAACGGCGCGCGCCGCTTATAAAGCGACCCGCATCACCACAAAATGCCTACTAGCCTCAAGTTTGACCAAGCCTGGGCAGCCTAAACCGACTGTGGCCAGATTGTTTGGATCAAACTCGGCCAGTGAGGTCGCAGCCCCAAAACAGTTGCTCTTAAACGACTGTCGCCCTGTTTTTTGGATCAAATCCTATTTCTGCCGTGACTGCCCTGTGAGTTGGCAAGCGCCTTGCTGACATAAGCCACACTGCTCAAGCGCCTGCTGCATCGAGCACACCGAGCGTCGACAAGCGACCACCTGCACCCCCCCTTTTTGAGCCGCATTTCTGAATGTTTTCATGACGTTATGACCTAAAAAATCGGTCAATAAAATCACCACCTGAGTACCGCTCGGTATCTGCGGCGCCTTTTTTTGATGCGCGGGGTCGCGCCCAGTGATGTGATGCGTGATGGCAATGTTGTGTTCACGTAATAAGCTGGGGATATTGCCAAGTCGATCTGCACCGACCACAACTGCGCTCAAGGCTGGGTTCATAGCTGCTCCAATAAAAAGATGAACAGCCTAGATGATAATGATTCTTATTTATAAAACAAGGGTAATAATACTTATTCTCATTAAAAGACTAAATATATTTTACTTATATCCAGTAGTTTAATAATTTTTATCTTTAGTGCAAATTATTTTTCTTGTTTATTTTCAACGAGTTCTCGAATTTTATTTTCGCTTAATTCCGGAGTCAGCATGGCGATTAAGGTGTACACATAGTCGCGTAAAAACACACCTGACTTGAGCGCAATGCGGGTGGTTTGCACCCCAAAGAGGTGTCCGGCGGGGATACTGACCAAGTTGGTGTCACGCAGCGGCTCATAGGCCACGCCTGCGATGATCCCGATCCCTAAGCCGACATCGACATAGGTTTTAATCACGTCAGCATCAATTGCCTCAAGAACAATATCCGGGCGAAGCCCCTTCTCTTCAAACGCGCGATCGACCGAGCGGCGTCCTGAAAAAGCGCGATCGTAGGTGACCACGGGGTAGCGAGCAACATCCTCAAGAGTCAAAGCAAAGCCCTTTTTACGCGCAAGTGCCGCCAGGGGGTGTTCAGGACGCACCACCACAGTGTGCTCCCAGGTGTAACAAGGCAAGGTTTCAAGCCCAGGGGTGAGAGCTAGCGACTCGGTGGCGATCGCCAGATCTGCCTGTTCGTGCAACACCATCTGCGCCAACTGCGGTGGGCTGCCCTCAGCCAAAGACAGGTGAACCTTAGGAAATTGCTTACGAAACTCAGGGATAATTTTTGGCAGCACATAGCGCGCCTGTGTATGCGTGCAAGCGATCACCAAGCTGCCCTCGTCGCGCTGCGCAAATTCATCACTCACTTTTTTGAGATTCTCGATCTCGCGCATAATGCGTTCGACCACCTGAGCCACCGCAACGCCAGGCTTGGTCAAGCCTTTAATCCGTTTGCCATGCCGCTCAAAAATCTGCACGCCAAGTTCATCTTCAAACTCGAGAATCGCCTTACTCACACCTGGCTGTGACGTAAACAGACTGCGCGCGGCTTCGGTAAGATTGAAGTCACGTCGGATAGTTTCTCGAACAAAACGAAACTGTTGCAAATTCATAGAAGTCCTGTAAACCACGTGAGTGCGAAGCCGAACAAGCCTGAGCTTTGTCAACCTGGCGTCCGACAAACACGGACCGGTCGTCGCAGGCGGTTCAACCAAAAGCGCGTGGAGGTCATCAGCACGCCAAACAAATACGATTATAAGTAATATAGGGTATGTATTTAAATAACTTTTTAGAATAAGCTTCTATAGCAACTAGAACTTGCGAGATAATTCACTTAACTTTTTCACATGCATAGGTCGCCCAATGGATTTCAGCATCAGCATTTCAGCTAGCCCTCATCAGACTAAAACCCCAGCGATTGCCATTGGTGTGTTTACCGACGGGGTGTTAAGTACAGCAGCCGATGCGATTGATCGCGCCAGCAGCGGCGCCATCCGTGACGTCATCAAAGCAGAGTTCACAGGTCGAGCTGGCTCAACTTTAGTGTTGCGTAACCTTGAGGGTGTCGCCGCAGCTCGCATTGTCTTAGTCGGGCTCGGCAAACAGGCCGAGTACACCCCACGGGTGCACGCGCGCGCCGAACAAGCCTTCGCTGCGTTTTGTGTACAAGCGCGCCTCACTGAAGCGACCTCAACGCTGGCGGCAATCGACTGCCCAGCCGCGCCGGTACGCGATCGCGCACGCTCAGCTGCCGCGGCCTGCGGCGAGGCCACCTATCACTACGATGCCAGCTTCGGTAAACCCGACTTAAATGCTCGCCCCAAGCTTAAAAAGCTGACGCTGCAATTGGCCAATGCGGCTGAGCGGGTGGCGGCAACGCTAGGCCTGACTGAAGGCGGTGCGCTGGCACACGGGATGTCGCTCGCCCGCACCCTCGGCAATTTGCCTGGCAATATCTGTACCCCCACCTATTTGGGCGAGCAAGCAAAAGCCTTGGGCAAACAGTTCAAAAGTATCAGCGTCAAAGTGCTAGACCAAAAGCAAATCGAAGCCCTAAAGATGGGTTCGTTTTTATCTGTCGCCCGCGGCTCAGTCGAGCAGCCTCGTTTTATTGTGCTGCACTACAAAGGCAAACCCGTCGCAGCAAAACGCGGCGTCAAAGCCCCAGCGGGCCCCATTGTGTTAGTTGGTAAAGGGATTACGTTTGACTCAGGCGGCATCTCGATTAAGCCGGCCGCCACCATGGACGAGATGAAGTTCGACATGTGCGGGGCGGCAAGCGTCTTAGGCACCTTACGCGCGGTTGCTGAAATTGGCCTGCCGGGCGAAATCATCGGCCTAATCCCCACCTGCGAAAACATGCCAAGCGGTTCGGCCAACAAACCTGGCGATGTGGTCACGAGCATGTCTGGCCAGACCATTGAAATCCTCAATACCGACGCCGAGGGCCGTTTGATTTTATGTGACGCCTTGACCTACGCCGAGCGTTTTAAACCCTCGGCCGTGATTGACATTGCCACACTAACAGGCGCCTGCGTGGTCGCGCTGGGCAAGGTCAATACCGGCCTGTTCGCGAGCGACGATGCGCTGGCCGAAGCCTTACTGGCAGCGGGCAAACAATCGATGGATACGGCTTGGCGCTTGCCGCTTGACGATGCCTATCAAGAGCAGCTGAAATCAAACTTTGCTGACATGGCAAATATTGGTGGCCAACCTGGCGGGGCGGTCACCGCGGCATGCTTTTTAGCGCGTTTTGCCAAGGCATACCACTGGGCACACCTGGATATCGCTGGCACCGCCTGGCGCGGCGGTGGCGAAAAAGGTTCGACGGGTCGCCCTGTGCCGATGTTGTTGCAATATCTGATCAACCAGGCGTAACTCGAAAAATGGCCCGCATCGACTTTGCTTTTGGCGCGACTGACAAAATCGCGCAAGCGTGTCAGACCACGCTCAAGCAACACCTTGCGGGCCACAAATTAGTGGTCTATTGCAGCGATGCTGCCCGCTTAAAAGCCTACGACACCAAACTGTGGGCGGTTGAACCCACGGCGTTTGTACCGCACGTGATGGTCACAGACCCCTTGGCCGAACGAACACCCATTTGGCTGGTCTCAGGCGACTTAGCACCAGCCCTGGCGCGCGCACCCGCAGGGGTCGGGCTGCTCAATCTTGATGAACACTGCCCGCCCGCGCTTGGCAACACCGCCC
>CAMCII010000216.1 GCA_945874505.1 Bordetella parapertussis
TTTAGTCGAATCGGCGCAAGAACATGGTGCGACGGGCGAGACCACCGACTTTGGCCCTGAGGGTCTCGATGCGCCGGCGATTCTCTTTCACTCGATTCCGTCAACGATTTACGGCGGTAGCACTGAAATCCAAAAAGAAATCATCGCCAAGCACGTGCTCAAGTTGCCCGATTAAAGGTTTGACGTTGAACAATCGCGTATCGCTGAACTCGCTCGTTTGACTTGAGTCAGGTGTCTAGAAGCAAAATCTCGTATTGCTAAGCGCGCGCTCGTTTGACTTGAGTCAAGTGTCTAGAAGTAAAGTCTCGTATTGCTAAGCGCGCGCTCGTTTGACTTGAGTCAGGTGTCTAGAAGCAAAGTCTCGTATTACTGAGCGCGCAGTTGTTTGACTTGAGTCAAGTGTCCAGAAGCAAAGTTACGTATTGCCAAGCGCATACTCGAGCGACTCGAGCCAAGGTTGGCTGTTTTTAGAATCATTTTGCAGAGGTGTAAAAGTTGGAAACGATTGAATATGTCATGAGTCAGAGCGTTGGTACGCTGACGCTAAACCGCCCTAAGCGCAAAAACGCCATCGATGCAGTCATGCGTAAAGAGCTAGGGGATTTGATTGCAACGATGCCCAATCAGCGCGATTTGCGAGCCTTAGTGATTACGGGTGCTGGGTCGACCTTTTGTGCCGGAGGCGATATCAGCGCGATGGGCGAGGCGACCTTAAGTGCGCAAGAGGGGCGCGAACGCATGCGTTTTGATTATCTGTCATGGATTGAAACGTTGTTGCGGCTCGAGGTGCCGGTCATCGCAGCGGTTGAGGGCGCGGCGTACGGCGCTGGCTTTAGCTTGGCCCTCACGGCTGACATTGTCTTGGCTGCACCTGATAGTCGTTTTTGCTTGTCTTTTATGCGCTTAGGTTTAGTGCCCGATTGCGCTGTTTTGTATACCTTGCCTCGGATCGTTGGGGTACAGCGCGCTAAAGAACTCGCTTTTTCTGCGCGTGAATTGAACGCACAGCAGGCGCATGAGCTAGGCATTGTGCTCGAGGTGACGCCTCAAGGGCGCACACTTGAACGCGCACAGCAGATGGCAAATTGCCTGGCGCAAGCGGCACCCGCGGCGCTTGCCATGACTAAGCGCGCGTTCAACGTCTCGTTAAACAGCAGCTTAGATGCCATGATGGATATTGAGTCTTCGGCTCAAGCCGTCGCGCGTACCACGCAATGGCACACGGATGCCGTACAGCGCTTTTTAACGAAACAGCCACCGGCGTTTCAATGGCCTAAGGCTTTGGACTAAGCGTGTTTGAGACGGCGCGGCAACTTGGTCGAATTCCAGTTGTCGTGGTGCGTGGCGAGCACGTGTTCGAACAAACCGCTTGGTTGAAGCGGCTAATGGCACACCCCTCAATGCAAGGTTCTGTGTTGTTCACTGCGGGTGCAACGCGCGATACTGAGCTTGGATACAACAGAGTCGAGATCTTTACGCCTGCCCGCCTGACAAACGCCGAGGGTTGCTTATGTTGTGGCATGAACAGTGGCCTCGGAGACGCCTTGCGCTCGCTTTTTTTACGAGTCCTCGGCAAACGCGTTGAGCCAGTCGACCGAGTGGTGATCGACGCCGTTGGCCTGGATGTCGAGCAAATCGCCATGACCTTGAAGCACGCGCCTTTTTTGGGGCAGCGTTACGTGTATCAAGCGACCCTGACCGTTGTGGGGCAGTACGTTGCGCTGGGCCAGCTTGATAGCTCTGAACCCTCTGTGCTCTTGGATTTTGACGAAAAGAGCATTTTGAAGCCGGTTTAGTGGCTTTCTGTTGTTCTGTTGTGGATATTTTTGGTGTCAGACTTGAAGGGCTTGCCTAAGTTACGGTACACTCAAAGCGTTAACCTGAATGCGTTTAGTCTTTAGGTGACAGTTTTCAGCTTAGCTCGATTCGCCAAGATATAGACCTTAACGAGCGCGATTCAGGGTATGCAGCCAATCACGCTTTGCGTGTGGCGGTGGTTTCGATCACATCGTTTCATTTTCAAATATTTGACTATTTGTCTATTTGTCGCCTAGCGCATTTTTGCGTGTGTCGGATCAGGTGGTCCTCATGGTCTTGATTGACCCATGAGCGCCCAGTCTAAAGAGTGCACACATTGTGACGGGGCGCGAGGATATTGGCTGTTGAGCGAGAGCTCTGGCCCTTGATGATGAATCTTTGAACCACTCTGGTGTTTTGAGTCGTTGAATCACTCGAGTGTGATGAGTCTTTGAATCACTCAGTTGATGGCGAGCCGTTGAATCGCTTGCTCATAGCCATACAGGAAAGACATGAACGTCATACTACGTACAGTACAAAATAAAACTGGTCGAGCGCATGAAGCGATCGACCAGTTGTATTTGGTTGCGGGGGCAGGATTTGAACCTACGACCTTCGGGTTATGAGCCCGACGAGCTGCCAGACTGCTCCACCCCGCGTCTGAAGAATGAAGTATAGCGCAGATCACGCTTTAGAACAAGTCAGCGCAAGAATGCACGATAAGGATATTGAATCATTATGAATGACCCGCACGAAAAACAAGTCGAAGTAGACGCATTGGCGACTGAAGTCGCAGATGCGATCTCGACTGATGAGCCAGCAGGCCCTGCTGCCCTTGCTGATGCAGTGGCGTCGTCGCAAGCCGATGACGCGCTTGCTCTGGTGCAGGTGACAGCACAGACAGAACAAGATGAGCAACAGCACGAAAAAAAAATGAAGCAAGCTGGCATTGTTCTTGAGGCGGCTCTGCTTTGTGCCTCGACCCCGATGCCTCTGCCTGAGCTGCGCAAGTTGTTTGAAGTGGATGGTGATGAAGTGACCAACGCGCAAATCGTGCAGGCACTTGAACAATTGCAACAGGTATGGCTAGATCGAGGCATGGAGCTTGTCGAGCTTGCCAGCGGTTGGCGCTTTCAGAGCCGTGCTTCGATGCAGCGACACCTTGAGCGCCTGAGCCCAGAGCGCGCGCCAAAGTATTCGCGCGCTGTCATGGAGACTCTTGCAATCATTTCGTGGCGCCAACCTGTGACGCGTGGTGATATCGAGGACATTCGCGGTGTGACAGTCTCTTCACAAATCATCAAGACGCTCGAAGATCGAGGCTGGATCGAAGTCATTGGTCATCGTGACGGACCGGGCCGGCCTGGGCTGCTGGGTACGACCAAACAGTTTTTGGACGATTTAGGATTGCGAGCACTCGATGAGCTACCAGCCCTAGGCGCAGCCGAGATCACAGAAGCCCTTCAGTCTCTTGTACTTGAGGGCCAGCGCTTGGGTGCAGAAGCCAAGTCTGGCGACTTGCTTGACATGGCAAACCAAAAACAAGCTCTTGACGAAGCACAAAGTGTATCGAAAGACCAAGCTTTAGCAGAAGACCAAGCTACAGCAGAAGACCACGCTGCAGCAGAAGATCAAACTGCAGCAGAAGATCAAACTGCAGCAGAAGACCACGCTGCAGCAGAAGACCAAGCTGCAGCAGAAGACCACGCTGCAGTAGAAGACCACGCTGCAGCAGAGAGCCACGCTGCCGAGCCGATTTTGAATTCTGAAACAAATGCGTCAGGCGCTCAGCCGACACAAACCTTTACTTTCCTCCCGGAGTCCAAGTGACGAACACCAATCCTGAACAACCCGTGCACGCGCCAATCGAGGCGACTGCTAGCGCTGCGGCGGATCAGCCCACGCAGTCTGACGAGGCAGCGCAAGTCGGGCAGGGCGAGTCGAGTGGTAAACCTCGCGGTCGTAAATTGCGTACCCCGTTTCGCCGTCGTCGTACTGAAGTCGCTAACGACGAAGCCGAATCAGAGGCCGGTGCGCCCGAGCGTGCTCCGCGCAGCAAAGCATTTGAGCCCAACGTGGTCCCAGAGGTGATTGACCCGCGCGATATTGTTGAAATCGGCGACCCCATCGAGTTTGAAAAAGAAGGTGATCAAGCACTTTCGTATTTGACGGGTACCGAGCGCATTGAACAGCGCTTGAATAAGTACCTGAATAGCGACCTCTTGATGCCTAAGCTGCACAAAGTGCTAGCCGATGCGGGGGTCGGTTCGCGCCGCGAAATGGAAGAATTAATTATCGCTGGTCGAGTGTCGGTCAACGGCGAACCCGCGCATATAGGCCAACGTGTCGGCGCGAATGATTTAGTGCGTGTCAACGGTAAGCCCGTCACGCGCAGCAACACACGCAAGCCACCTCGAGTCATTTTGTATCACAAGCCTGCCGGCGAAATTGTGAGCCACGATGACCCAGGCGGACGTGCCAACGTGTTCTCGCGTCTACCTAAAATGAAAGTGGGTAAATGGTTATCCATTGGGCGCCTTGACCTCAACACTGAAGGCTTGCTAATTTTCACCACCTCGGGCGACTTGAGTAATCGCCTATTGCACCCACGCTACGGTAACGAGCGCGAGTATGCAGTGCGCGTGTTAGGTGAGCTTGGCCCTGAGCAGAGGCAGGCGCTGCTGGATGGCGTGACCCTTGAAGATGGTCCGGCAAGTTTTGGGATGGTTGAATTTATTGGCGGTGAGGGCAGTAATCGCTGGTACCGAGTGACGCTGAACGAAGGCCGTAATCGCGAAGTTCGTCGCATGTTTGAATCGATTGGTTTAACGGTGAGCCGTTTGATTCGCACACGCTTTGGTGACATTGTTTTGCCCACCACGTTGCGGCGCGGTCGCTGGGAAGAGCTTGATCCTAAGATTGTGTCGGCGCTCATGATTCAGGTGGGTTTATTGCGCGACGAGGATGATTCGGGTGACGGGCGCTCGCGCGCACCGCGCCAACCTGTTTCTCATGACAGCGCTTTACCGCCTGGTTTTGGCACACTTGATCAAAATGGCACCCATGGCGCCCGTGTTGGACGGCGCGGCACTATACAAGGAGGCCGCTCGGGCAAGCCAGCGGCTTTTGCTCACCCAACTGAGTCAGCTCCAACGGTATTGACTGTAGGCGGAGGCTTTGCAAATGGACATCCTGGCGGTCAAGGCGCCGCTCGAGGCGGGCGTGGCAAACCCGGAGCCGGGGGTGGGCGAGGGCCTGCTGGCGTCGCTCGAGCGGGTGGCCCGAAGGGTGGTTTTGCTAAAGGGGCTGGGCGTGGGCCTCGTCCTGCCCGCCTCGAGGCCGGGCTAGAGGGTGGTGCGGGTGGTGAGCGCCAAGAGGGCCGGCCCGTCTCACGGCCACCCAGAGGCACGGCAGCGGTTCAGGCATTTGACCCGAATGGGCAACCTGGCCTACGACCAGAAGGTGCCCCGCGTCGCGGGCGCGCACCGGGCGGCCAGGGTAGCGGTCAGGGCGCACCAAGCGGGCGTACAGGTGCGCCATCACGTGGTCGTGGGCCTGGCAAGCCAGGTGGTGGTCGTCCTCAGGGTGGTGCCGGCACCGGTAGCGCCAATAGTTCAGGCAAGCCACGCTCAGCGCCTCGGGGTGATGACTGGCAGCCCAAAGGTGCGGCGGCGCACGAGTCACGTTTGGGCTTTACAAAGTCTTCGCGAGGTGACCGCTAAGCCACCTTTGGGTGACTACAGCGCCCTGATTCTTGCGTAAATCGTTGGTATAGCAAGACATTTTTGCTAAATTCATGCTAGAATACAGGGCTAATATAAGTGGTTTTGCGCTTGGCGGGGTTCTGCTAAGGCTCTGGCGTTATCCGGTGGTTCGTATGCAAGGCTTGCGTGCAGTACGTTAAAGCCGTTGTGTTACTCGGTCAATGTCTTCGAGTCGTTAGCCGCAAGGTGCAGGGCAAATGTTGTTAATGGGCTGTTTTGCAGCCCATTTTTTTTGAATGTATGGCTGATCTCTTTACTCTTACGCAGCAGTCTCTGGCCTCAATGGATATCGAACTTGTCGATGTCGAGAGGGCTGCGCTTGGTTTGTTGCGTGTCACGATCGATCGGCCTGAAGGCGTACGTGTTGAAGACTGTGAGCAAGTGTCACGTCAATTGTCGCGGGTGTATGAAGTCGAGAATATCGACTACCGCAGGCTTGAGGTGGGCTCTCCTGGCGTAGATAGGCCGTTAAAGACAGAAGCTGATTTTGAGCGTTTTCTTGGCGAACGCGTCGAGATCAAACTTAGGCAGGCTGTTGATGGGCAAAAGGTTTTTTTGGGTGTGTTAGTTGCGGCTGAAGTTGCAACTGAGGCAGTAGGTTCCGTTGGGGTAGTCAAACACTTCGGTATCGAGTTTGAGGCAAAAAAGGGCGAAGTTCGACGTGTCACGTTCATGTTTTCCGATGTTGAGCGTGCCAAGTTAGAACCAGTTCTGGATTTCAAGGGCAAAAAGCGATGAGTCGCGAAATTCTTCTGTTGGTAGATGCATTGGCACGTGAAAAAAACGTGCCACGTGATGTGGTGTTTGACGCTCTCGAGGGTGCGCTGGCTTCTGCCATGAAAAAGCGCTTCAAAGAAGACGCTGATATCCGTGTGTCAGTAGACCGTACCTCGGGTGATCATGAAGGGTACCGGCGTTGGCTCGTCGTGCCTGATGACGCTGGTCTTCAAGAGCCCGATCAGCAAGAAATGCTGTCTGATGCTCAAGAGGTTGTTGCTGATATCGAAGTCGGCGAGTACATCGAAGAAGCGCTCGAGCCGCTTGAGTTTGGGCGCATTGGTGCGCAGGCTGCAAAGCAGGCGATCCTGCAGCGTATTCGCGATGCTGAGCGCGAGCAAATCTTGGATGATTTTCTCGATCGCGGCGAAACAATAATTTCAGGCTCGATCAAACGCATGGACAAGGGCGATCTGATCGTCGA
>CAMCII010000217.1 GCA_945874505.1 Bordetella parapertussis
TCAGATTTTAGAGTTGATGAAATCTCTGACTGAACGCTTGGGTATTGCGCTCGTGTTGATTACGCATAACCTCGGAATTGTTGCCCGTTATGCGCAACGGGTCGTTGTCATGTACGCTGGGTCTGCCGTCGAACAAGGAACGGCAACGCAGATATTCGCTAATGCACGCCACCCCTACACAAGAGGCCTGCTTCGTTCAGTGCCCCGCTTAGATTTACCTCGCGCACGACAACTTGAGACGATTGAGGGTCAACCGCCTGATATGCGTCAATTAGGTGTTGGCTGTGCCTTTGCCCCACGCTGCGCTTTCCGAACAGAGGTCTGTGCGGTGGCGCCGCAACTCATCGCGCTGCCAGAGGGACGTTTCTCCGCCTGCCATCACGAAGGCCAGCTGTTAGCGCCTGTCAGTCCAAGCGTGGCTGCACTAGAGGGATCTCTGTCAGACGTAGCGGGCACGCAGTTTACTGGCTCAGGGGCCGTTGTCAGTTGTGGGTCCAATAACATGACAAAGGGTGGCTCCACTGACATTGCGGAGGATGATCCAAGGGGCATTGCTCGAGGCGCCTTGGCTGACATAACAAGTGACAGTCGGACTACAACGTCAAAAGGTGATGGGATTGCCGCCTTATTAACGGTCGATTCTTTAACTAAGCACTTTAAGGTGAAAGCGAGTCTGTTTAGCCAGCCCGCAGTTGTGCGAGCGGTTCAAGAGGTATCTTTTTCAATTCAACCGGGTCGCACCTTGGGTCTGGTCGGTGAATCTGGCTGTGGCAAAACAACGATTGGACGTATGATTTTGCAGTTAGAGCAATTGAGTGCGGGTAGGGTGCTGTTTGAAGGCGAAGACTTGGCGCTCGCGTCTGGTGCTCAGATACAAGCGTTACGCACACAGATTCAAGTGATCTTTCAAGACCCGTATAGTTCGCTTAACCCAAGAATTAAAGTGGGTGATCTGATTGCCGAGCCGCTAAAAGTTTATAAAAAAACCACCACCCCTCAAGCAACTCGAGAGCGTGTTGACCAGTTGCTCGTACAAGTGGGTCTTTTACCTGAGATGGCGCAACGCTATGCACATCAACTGTCTGGTGGGCAACGTCAGCGGGTCGGCATCGCGCGTGCCCTAGCGTTTGAGCCTAGGTTGATTGTGTGTGACGAGCCCGTTTCTGCCCTTGATGTATCTATCCAAGGCCAGATCATTAATTTGCTTGATGAGCTTCAGCGTGAAAAAAATATTGCGTATTTATTTATTGCGCATGACCTGGCAGTCGTCAGACATTTGGCTCATCGAGTCGTAGTCATGTACTTAGGGCGCGTCATGGAGGTCGCTGACCGTGATGACCTTTACGGCAACGCTTTGCATCCTTACACGATGTCTTTACTTGAGGCGGTGCCCGTTCCTGATCCGACTCTCGAACGTCAGCGTTTGCGCAAAACGATTGCCGGTGAAATTCCTTCGCCCTTGCGACGCTTGGCAGGCTGCGTGTTTCATACGCGTTGTCCACGTGCAAGCGCCGAGTGTCAAGAAAGCATACCTGAACTGCGTGAAATCAGACCCGGGCATTTTGCAGCCTGTATCAAACTTTAGGCGAGCAAAGACATGGGCTCTTATCTTCTGAAACGTTTGTTGTTAGTGATTCCGACCCTACTCGGGGTAGCGGTGCTGGTATTTTTTATGTTGCGTGTGGTGCCGGGTGATGTCATCGAACTGAAATTACGAGGCGATGGCGGAAACGTATCAGCGCAGGTCGTGGCAGAAGAACGAGAACGCTTGGGTTTGAATCGACCTCTCTACGTTCAGCTTGGTTATTGGCTAAAAGGTCTTGTCACTCTGGATTTTGGAATTTCATATTGGACCAATCGTCCGGTTGTAGAAGAAATCGGTATACGTGTCGGCTTGACCTTGCAAGTTGCCATCATGTCGGCGGTGATTGCGGTGTTCTTTGCGATTCCCTTGGGCGTGCTTGCGGGGTTATATCGCAATTCGTGGATTGATTATTGTTTGCGCGTGGTGACCATTGCTGGCTTAGCCGTACCGTCGTTTTGGTTAGGGATGATGATCGTATTAGGCTTGCTATCGCTCTTTTCCTGGTCACCTCCGGTGACCTATACGCCATTCTATGTCGACCCGATTGCAAACATGTCTCAACTGATCTGGCCAGCACTTGCCGTAGGTTACCGTTATTCAGCCGTCGTGGCCAGATTGGTGCGCTCGTCGGTGATTGAAGTGATGTCTGAAGACTATATCCGTACGGCTCGTGCAAAAGGTTTGTTTGAACGCACTGTGGTCATTCGTCATGCGTTGGGTAACGCGCTGTTGCCAGCCCTCACGGTGGTCGGTTTAGAGTTCGCGTTTTTGCTGGGTGGGCTTGTGGTGACTGAGCAGGTGTTTAACTTAAACGGTATCGGCCGGTTGTTTGTAGATGCTGTTGCGCATCATGATTTCAATCTGCTTCAAGCCTTAGTGATGTTGATTGCCGTGATGTTCATTACCATCAATTTGCTGGTAGATTTGCTGTACGGTGTGTTAGACCCTCGGATTTTGTACAAGTGAGGCGCAAAAAATGAATAGCATGATGCGCTTTGCAAAAACGCAGCCTTTAGGGGCTGTGGGTTTTTTAATTATTTTGCTGATACTGATTGCCGCCTGTGCGCCACAATGGCTGGCGCCCTATGATCCGGTTGAAATAGATTTCTCGGCCATGTTGACTGGGCCGAGTGCGTCTCACTGGTTGGGCGCAGACCAATTTGGGCGTGACATTTTTTCGCGTCTGATATATGGCGCTCGCACCGCACTCTCAATTGGTTTTTGGTCGTCATTTTTAGGCTGTACTCTAGGCGCTGCAATTGGAGTCGCCTCTGCATACTTTGGCGGTAAAACAGATTTACTGGTGCAACGGTTGATTGATATTTTGTTGTCGTTTCCAGTGATCGTGTTGGCCGTGGTGGTGGTGGCGATGTTAAGTTCTAAGGTCGTCGCTGGAGTGGATCTGAATTTAATTTTAGCGATTGCGTTGCCGATTGTGCCGCGGGCTGCACGGGTGGTGCGTGCTGCCACATTGTCGGTTCGCGAGATGCTTTATGTAGATGCCGCTCGGGCTGCGGGTTATTCAAATTGGCGAATCATGTTTGTTCACATTGCACCCAATGTGACGGCGCCCTATCTGATTGTTTTAACCTCGTATATTGCTCAGGCAATTTTGCTTGAGGCCTCTTTATCGTTTTTAGGGCTTGGCGTTACCGAGCCGACAGCGGCCTGGGGTTTGATGTTATCGGGCAGTGCAACAGATTTTTACCGCGAGGCACCCTGGATGATTATTTTTCCGGGATTAGCAATTTCTCTTTCAGTGTTTGCTTTCAATTTGTTTGGCGATTCGTTACGCGATTGGTTTGATCCAAAATTTAGAGGTTAATTCAAGTATGACTCCCTTTTCGTCCGATGCAGCGTGCCCCCTTGACGGCTTAGTTGTTCTAGACCTGACCCGCTTGGTGGCAGGAAACATGTTGAGCCTTCAGCTTGCTGATTTTGGGGCAGAGGTGGTCAAGATCGAGCAGCCTGGCAAGGGCGATCCTTTACGCGATTGGCGGATCAAAGGTTTTAGCGTGCACTGGAAAGTGTATGGGCGTAACAAAAAGAGCCTAACGCTTGATTTGCGCTCGAACGAGGGTAAAGAGTTGCTGCTAAAGCTTGTTGAACAGGCCGATGTGTTAATTGAAAACTTTAGGCCCGGTACGTTAGAAACAATGGGCGTTGGGCCAGAGGTTCTATTAAAAAGAAATGCAGGGATTGTGGTGGTACGCATTTCAGGATGGGGGCAAGATGGCCCCTATCGCTTACGGCCAGGGTTTGGCACCTTGATCGAAGGGGTGTCGGGCTTTGCAGCAAAAAATGGTTTTGAAGATCGCGAGCCGGTGTTACCACCCTTGGCAATGGCTGACATGATTACCGGTTTATACGGCTCGTTTGCTGTCATGACGGCGCTTAGACATCGTGATCAAACTGGGCGTGGCCAGGTGATTGACCTGCCCCTGCTTGATCCCATGTACTCGGTGTTAGGCCCTTCGGCAGCTGTGTATCAGTTGACTCAAAAGATCGATCCACGGATGGGAAGCCGCTCAAATACTGCCGGTCCCCGTAATGTCTTTCCGACCAAAGACGGACGCTGGATTTCGATGTCGGCGTCGATGCAAGTCATGGTGAATCGCTTGTATACCGCCTTGGGCGTGCCCGAGATGTTGACCGATCCGCGCTTTCGTACCAATGCAGATCGCGTCGCCCATGCGGATGAGGCTGAGGCGCCGATTCGGGCCTTTATCTCAACACACACGCTTGAAGAAGGGATGGCCTTTTTTGAAAAAAATGAGATCACAGCAGCACCCGTGTATTCGGTTGATCAATTCATTAAAGATCCTCATGTGATTGCTCGGCAGATTGTGGTCGATATGCCTGATAAAGAGATGGGCTCGATTCCAATGCATGCCGTTGTGCCGCGCTTATCAGACTCGCCCGGGGCGATTCGCCGACCCGCACCTGAACTTGGCGAGCATACGGCCGAGTTACTCGGACGTATTGGTATCGATTCTCAAACGCAATTGAGCTTAAAAGAACGAAAGATCATTTAAAGGCGACAGTCATGACGGCAAATAAAAATTCAAGGCGCTCCTGGTTGATTGTTCCGGCTGATCAGGCTGATGCGTTGACGTCGGTTCAACCGCAAGGTGCTGATGTGATTGTGCTTGATCTTGAGTACTCCGTATCCCCTAAAAACAAAGAAAGCGCGCGCGCCGGCCTAAGCGCCCAGATTGCGCAGCTCGCTGCAGCTTCTGCACAAGTGTTCGTTCGTATCGATCGAGCAACCCGTTGGGCAGATGTGCGGGCCGCGATCAGCCGTGGCTTGACCGGTATTGTGTTGCCATCACCCGAAGAACCCGCTGATGTCGTAGAAATCGACGCCTTAATCACTGGGCTTGAAAAAGCACGCGGTGTTGAAGTCGGCTCAACCGAAATTGTTTTAATGCTTGAGTCTGCAAAAAGCTTTTGGAATGCCGATACCCTAGGTCGAGCCAGCAGCCGAATTACAGCGATGGGTGTGGGTCGGATTGATTTGTCGATGATGCTGGGCGCGGTGCCACAAAACGAATTTCGCTTGTATCGGTTTTTAATGACTCGCACACTCGTGGCTGCGCGTATGTTGGGCAAGCAACCACTTGGGGCGTTTTGGCGACCAGGTTCGCGCGGTGGGTTGGCTTCAGTGGCTGACACGCTTCGTGCAGCACGCGAGGCAAGGCTCTTGGGATTTAGGGGCTGTGTGTGTGCAGTGGCCGAGCAAGTCGAACCTGTTCATGCTGGCTTTGGCTAAGTTACCTTCATGCGATACGTTAAAAGTTACCCAGACCTAACACTTTGAAATTGATCTTAAGGTGACACTTTGAAATGGATCTTAAGGTGACACTTTGAAAATGAACTTAAGGTGACCCTGTGAAATTGATCTTGAGGTGACCCTGTGAAAGCAACCTTAGCTTGACACTGTGAACTTAGAAACCTAAATTTTTGCGCATTATTTCTCTGGATACCTCGCGATGCCACCTTATATTCGTCGTTCATTAATCGCGCTATCGATTGATGATCCCAAATTAGCAGAGAAAGCCTTTGATTCTTGGGCAGATGCTATTTTGCTGGATATTGTGAAAGACTCTGCACAAGACTGGCAGCAGACGCTGAAGGCTCAGATGCCCGCCGCGATTACAGCGGCCTCGCGCGGCGGGGCTGAGGTGTTTGTTCGCCTGAATGCCCAGACAGCGTATGCTGAGCTTGAGGCGACTGTCTTTGTAGGTTTGACGGGCGTGGTGTTAGTTGGGGTGGCTGAGGCATCTGAGCTTTCACTTGCCTGTGCAAAGATTGACGCGCTTGAACTCGAAAGAGGAATCACTCAAGGCTCGCTTGAGGTTGATCTTGAAATCACCACAGCCCAAGGGGTCTGGAATTCACTAGAAATCGCGCGTGCAAGTTCAAGACTAGGCACAATGGCGCTTAACGAACAAGCGCTGTATCAAAATCTCGATATTCCTTTTGAAGACACACTTGAGGTCGAGCCCATTGAGTTCATTAAAGGTCAGATCATTACGGTTGCAACCTCTGTGAATGGTCAGGCGCAAGGCATGAGTTATCCGCTGTGCATCACGCAAAAAGCGGCTGATGAAGCCACGTTGAAGAAAGCGATTCTTCGCGCTCGCGACACTGGCTTTAAGGGCGCGCTGTGTGCCGATCCCTCGTGGGTCAAACACTGCAATGAGGGTTTTCGTCCAAGTGCCGATGAGGTCGAGTACTACAAAGAGGTTCGCAAGGTGTTTGCTGAAGGCTTGAAGCGTGGCTTGGCCTCTGTGCCACTAAACGGCAAAATGATTGATGTGCCGGTTGATTTGCGTGCCGAGGTGTATCTTGAGTGGG
The DNA here is from genome assembly GCA_945874505.1 of Bordetella parapertussis. Classification (GTDB taxonomy): domain Bacteria; phylum Pseudomonadota; class Gammaproteobacteria; order Burkholderiales; family Burkholderiaceae_B; genus Zwartia; species Zwartia parapertussis_J. The sequence continues at coordinate 6,446 of CAMCII010000217.1, forward strand.
CCGACCGAGTCGCTTTGCGTGATCAACAAAAAATTCAAGCGCATCAACAGGCACAAGCTATTGCCTAAACAAACCCGAGATTAGGGAAACTCGAGATTACGCAAACCCGATACTACTGATTGATGCTTTCGACACAGGCTAGCCGAAGTTAAACACTAGCAGCCTGTCCGCTGCAATATACAGAAGACCTGATTCAGGCAAAAAACACCATGACGCACAGAGTGGCACGCTGCACA
>CAMCII010000218.1 GCA_945874505.1 Bordetella parapertussis
CCTGAGGCATCTGTTCTGCGCAGTGTGCTTGCCAATACCCTGCCCGACTATATGGTGCCCGCTGCCTTCGTGGTGCTTGAGTCCCTACCACTCACCCCCAACGGTAAGCTCGATGTGCGTGCGCTACCCGCACCCGAGATCACGGGCGAAAGCGAATACCGCGCGCCCGTCACTAAATATGAACGACTCGTAGCTAGCCTCTTTGCGGAGCTCACCGCTGCCACGCATGTAGGTCTGGACGATAGCTTCTTTGCCTTGGGCGGGCACTCGTTGCTGGCTATGCGTCTGATCTCTCGGATACGAGCGCACACGGGACTTGAGATCGCTTTACGAACTCTCTTTGAATACCCAACCGTTGAGGAATTCGCGTCTCAATTAAAAGGCATTCCAACTGAGCACATTTATCAACCTCTATTACCGTTGAATAAAGAGGGCAGCCAACCTCCGCTATTTTGTTTCCCTCCGATTGGTGGTCACTCGATTGTGTATAAAAAACTATCAGACGAATTAGGTAAAGAACATCCGCTTTGGGGCCTACAGCCAAGAAGTTTTGATGATGACGAGAAACAATATGATCAAACCGTTGCTCAAGCAGCACGGGATTATATTAAAGCAATCAAAGACGTGCAGCTAACCGGACCATACTACTTGTTGGGCCACTCGATGGGAGGCACCATAGCCCAAGAAGCGGCGGTTCAACTTGAAGCTCTCGGTGAAAAGGTGGCCAAAGTATTTTTACTTGATTCTACTGTTAGCTCGCTACAGCCCGAGGCTAACTCGAAGCCAGAGAATGACAAAATGTTCGAACTCTTAAAAGAGCAGTTGACTGGCATGACCGAGGAAGAAATACCTACCGAATACGATGCGCTTTTTGATTTGGTGCAAACAAAACTTGAGGAGCAGGGGGTAATTCCCGTCAATACACCTAAAGCCTATGGCATGAGCGCCATAAAAACTATTCTTAGGTCTTTTGAACTGACCAAAAACCATACACCAAGTCTGTGCCGCACCGAAATTATTTACTTTAGAGCCACAAAAGACTCAGCGGACGGTACGCCTAACGATAACTTGTTTAACTGGCAACCTTACTCGGAAAAACCTGTACGCATTCACGAGGTTCCAGTCACTCACAACCAAATGCTCAGGCAACCAGACTCTTATAAATTGATCGCTAAAATAGTTCGCGAGGCTATGCTGACTAACGCAGGGCAAGCCGGTCAGTAAGTTTTTCAATCACAACACTAGCAAGTAATGTCATCAATTAAGTACTACTTATTAGTCTTCAAATAAGATCTTTCCAAACAGGCTTTAGATCAACAGGCAACGGCGGCAAGCTGCCGAACTCAATCTTGCTTTCTTTTGAACTATGAAAATCTGAACCACACGAGGCCAAAAAATCATAATGACGTGCGATCTGCGCATACTCTTGATATTGCGGCACAGTGTGGCTGCCAGTGATGACTTCAATCGCTTGGCCGCCAACATCTTTAAACGTATCAAACAGCGCACCAAATTGCGTAGGTGTGTAGTGATAGCGACCAGGGTGCGCAATCACAGCAACACCGTCTGCGCCACGAATCCAGCTGACAGCATCTTCAAGTTTGGCCCACTGCATCGGTTCATGTGCGGGGCCATCGTCGCTCAGGTAATGATCAAACACGCCTTGCACCGTTGCGCAATGGCCAGCTTGCACCAAAAAGCGCGCAAAGTGCGTGCGGCTAATCAACTCAGGGTTACCTGCAAACGTCAGTGCGCCTTCAAACGCACCAGGCATACCAAGCTTAGCCAAACGCTCGCCAATACGACGCGCGCGCCCTGCTCTGCCAGCACGCGTCTCACGCAAGCCCTGCACTAACGCTGCGTTCTCAGGATCAATGCCTAGCCCAACGATATGTACGGTTTGCTTGGCCCAGGTCACTGAAATCTCAACACCCGACAAATAGTGCATACCAAGTTCCTCTGCTCTGACGCGTGCGCGCTGTTGACCAGACACTTCATCATGATCCGTCAGTGCCCATAGCGTCACGCCGCAGGAGTGCGCGCGCTCGGCCACCACTTCAGGGTCATAGACGCCATCAGAAATGGTCGAATGGCAGTGCAGATCAGCGCAAAAAGCTGGCGTTTGACTAGGCATATAAAAAATCCGTTACGACTTTGACTTGATCATCCGTCATGAGGGTTGGTGCATGACCTACGCCCTTAAACTCGTGCGCCTGAGCCCGTGGATTACGCTCAAGCATTTGTTGCAAGGTGTCTTTAGACAATAAGTCAGACTCTGCACCACGTAAAATCAAAATCGGGGTTTGAACCGAGGCATAAGCCGACCACAAATATTGCTCACCTTGCGCGGCGACTTCAGGCGTCATGCTTTTAAACGGTACCGCGAGCCCTAAATCATAGTGCTTGATCCAGCGACCGTTTTGCTCAATATAAGTGTAGCGGGTGAGCTCTTCCCACTGGGTCTTGGTGTGCGGGCCAAACGACGCTGCTGTCTGTTTGACATACTGAACTGCGTCTTGAAAGCTAGCAAACTCGATTGCCTCGCCGACATATTGTCCGATCCGTTCAAGAGACACCGGCTCAAGGTGAGGCCCCACATCGTTCAGTACCAGGCGATCTAAGCGAACCCCTGTTGAGGGCAAGTCGGAGTAGTGCTGGGCAGGGGTCAGGTTTTGTTGTTGCACGCGGGCTAACGCCAACGAACCGGCGTAAGCCAGACCAATCAAACCACCCATCGAGGTACCCACCCAGTGCAATTCAGAGGGTTGCAGCCGGTCAACTAAATTCACCATGTCGGCGGCGTATTGGGGGATTGCATAGAAAGCTGGGTTTGCCAGCCGATCAGATAGCCCACGGCCGACGACGTCGGGGCACACGACCCGATAGTCTTGCGCTAACCGCTTGGCCAAGACGTCAAAATCCCGACCAGTGCGCGTCAAACCGTGCACGCACAACACCACTTTTTTGTTGGAGGGATCGCCCCACTCGGTATAGGCCATACGATGCAAACCAGACGGACTGCTACACATGACTGCTCTAAGGCGGGGGGTGGCCATAAGGGGGCTCCAGGTGACTGTTTCGTCGAGCAACGGGGCGAGAATTGACATTGCAACAAGCCAACATACAAGGTCAACCTGTACATCATTGTAGTGGGTATCACTCGGATCATACAATCGAGCACAAGCCCTTCAAGGGCGCCGTTGATGCCAATAACGCTGTCGCAGTTGACTATACGCTTGAACCTTTAGGCCCGCTGGCAACGACTCTGCCACAACAGCGCCATGGCGGTCGGTTTGCCAGAATCTTGTCTGCGCATCAAGCCAGCGCCGCTGAATTGCTGGATGCGGGTGCCCAAAACGATTCAGATAGCCGGTTTGCGCGATCGCATGTTGCGCCTTGATCTGTTGCACAAAACGCCTTGAGGAAGACGAGTCTGAGCCATGATGCGCCACCACGACAAGGTCAGCCGTCAACCCCGTAGCGACGACAGCGGTCGAGATGGCTGAGTCCGATTTGAATGACTGAGGTGATTCAGGCAACTCTGCCGCGTGCTGCTCAAGCAACAATTGCTCTTGTTGAATCCCGATGTCTCCGGGCAGCAGAGCCGAATGCCATAAGCCTTGAACGTGAAGCACACAACTTTGCGCATTTTTTGAGAGTTTGCCTTTAGCGAATCGCCGAGGTGCGACACGGTTGGGACCGAGCACCTCAACGGGTTGTTTCGCTTCAGGATGCAAAAATTGAAATACCACACCGTCCCACACCCATCGCTGTCCTCGTTCGCAGAGCAAGTCCCGCGTGGGCGCTTTAACCAACGCTGTCGGGGCGCTCGCTGCCCCTACCCGAGTAAGCCAGCCTTGTAGCGCGAACGAACTATAAAACGTGCCAACCGGTAGCGCCTTGAGCACTGCTAACAAACCCCCTGTGTGATCACTATCCGCATGCGAGACAACCAGGCCATCGAGCTTGCGCACGCCCAACGCCCGCAAGCCTGGCAAGATCGTACGCGTACCGGCCTCGCTGACACCTTGACGTGGCCCTGTATCAAACAAAACGTCGTGCTTCTGCGTTTGCAAAAGCACCGCGCCACCCTGCCCAACGTCAAACGCAAGCAGCCTCCAGCTTCCAGACGCAGGTCGCTGCGGCTCAAACGACAAGACTGGGATTAACAGGCACCAACCGGCCCAGCGAACAGGCCAACCGGGAGGCTGAAGCGCCCAGCACAAGCCAGCACCGGCAAGCGCCAAGGTCCAAAAAGGTGCTGCCGCCACATCAAAGGCGGCCCACGATAAATTTGCTAACCAGGCTCTGGGGATGAGTGTGTATTCAAGCGCTAGGTGAGCGAGCATACCGCTTGCTGTGGCCAACCAACCTAGACCGGGTATCAAGCCAAAGAGTGCTAAGGCCAGCGCCAACGGCGTCACGACAAATGTCAACACGGGTATCGCAAGCGCGTTAGCAAAGGGCGACACCAATGAGACCTGCTGAAACAAAAAGGTCAACACTGGCAGCATCGCAATCGTGATGAGCCACTGCAAGCGCGTTGCCTCAGCGCACACTTGTTTGGCGCGTTGCCAGTGAGAGTGCGCCAGACTCAGTTTGCTACCCGCCACCCCAGCTGCAAACAAAACCCCTACCGCCAAAAACGACAACCAAAAGCCGGTTGCCAATGGCGCCCAAGGGTCAGCCAGCACCACCACCGCTGCGGCGGCTGCCAACACACGAGAGGCCGACAGGGTGTGCCGCAGCAGTATTGACACCGCTACGCAGGCCAGCATAAAAAAAGTTCGTTGGGCAGGCACACCCCAGCCAGCCAATAAGCAATACAACCAAGCCACTAGCATCGCCACAAGCGTCGCCACCACCCTTGCGGGAACTCTTTCGCACAGCAGACGCCCACGCCAATTCACTCTCTTCATCAGCAACAGCATCAGCCATCCGCCAACAGCGGCCAGCATCGTCACATGCGACCCGCTAATCGAGACTAGGTGAGTGATCCCCGTCAGGTTGAAGATCCGCCAATGCTCTTGCTTGACGCTATCTTGGTCGCCGATGGCCAGCGCAATCAGCACCGCACCGTAGGCTTTGTTTGCCGTGACGCGGCGCATCCCCTCGCGTACGACATGTCGAGCGCGTGCCACACTCACCGAGAAGTTTACGTAGGGCTCATCCGCTAGTAAGACTGGCACCCCGCGCACGTGCCCGAGTGCTCGAATATTTTTTGCAAAAAGATGTCCCTCGTAATCAAAGCCCTGAGGATTGAGATTGGTATGCGGGCGACGCAACACCAAGGCACCACGAAAGACTTGGCCGGGCAACACCTGAGGAGTTGCTGGCGTCTTTAACCATGACACTTGCAAAGAGCCAGGCACTCCTGCTTTGAAGGGTTCAAGCACCTGTGCCTCGAAGCGCACGCTCTCTGACGTGTCATTGGGCAAAGACGTTACCCGATAGGTCAAGCGTGTCACAACGTTTTCGTGCTCGAGCGAGAGCACGGCGTTTAAGCGCTGCTCTGCCCGCCAAGTTGCCCAAGTGAGACTGATTAATAAAGCAAACAAAAATGCGGTCGCCCGCTGCATCGTCAAGCCAACACGTTTGACCCTGACAGACTTTTTTATTGTCTTGCTCAGCCGTAGCAGGCATAGCAGCACAACCAAACTCGCAACCCCAAAACAAGTTGCATATAGACGATCAAGCGCGAGCAGCCTTGGTAAACACTGCACCAGCCCCGCACCCAACACAATCGCTAGCGCGCAAAGTCGCCCCATGGTGTCTCACACAAAACGTGAGATGCTGCCGTGGGTTGAAGATCAGCGCAATCAGAGTGGGCTCAAATTGTCCTTGTACAAATCCCCTCAGTCGACCACCAAGCCTGACTCGCCCTTATCTGACAAAACCAGAGTGAACAAACAGATCGCCCCGCAACGCAAACACTAACGCGCAGCAATCGCCAAGCCCGGGCAAACCCGTCGTGCCGTCTCAGCAGTCGTTTTCACAACATCGTCCACCGAGCACCCACGCAACCTAGCAAGCGTCTGTGCAATCTGCAGCACCTCAAACGGCTCGTTACGAGCCCCCTTCGCCAGCCAGGCAGGTGAAATATCGGGCGCATCGGTCTCAAGCACCAAGGCACTTAACTCAAGCTCTATCGCTAATCGCCTAATTTGCAAGGCGCGTTCAAACGTCATCGCCCCACCAATACCTAACGCAAAACCAAGCTCAACAAACTGCTGCGCCTGTTGCAAGCTGCCATTAAAGGCGTGAGCAAGCCCACCACGCACGCGATGGCGTCTAAGGTACTTTAATAAGGTATCTTGCGAGCGTCGCACGTGCAACAGAACAGGCAAATCAAATTCGAGCGCGAGCTTTAACTGCGTTTCGTAAAAAAATTCTTGCTTAGTGCGTGGCTCGCCTGACGAAATTTCAGGGATAAAAAAATCAAGCCCAATTTCACCAACAGCAATGAGCTTTGGATCAGCACGATGCTGCCACAGCGCTTCACGCAGTTGCTCTAGCGCCTTTGGTGCAGCGCGCTCAACATACATGGGGTGAATACCAAGCGCGTAAAACCCTTGCGCGAATGAATGCGCCAGCACACGCACATGATCGAAGTTAGCCACTTCAACTGCTGGAATAACAATGGCTTTTACGCCGGCAGCCTGCGCGC
>CAMCII010000219.1 GCA_945874505.1 Bordetella parapertussis
AGCTGAGCGCTTCGATCGCCTCGGCTAAATCCTGACAGTATTCGGTCTAGGCCTCGGCTTAACACCATCACTTTGAAGAGCTCGCCCATCTCGGCTTCGGACAGCAGTTTTTGCACCGCGCCGTGGGTCTGTGCAAGCGTTTTGGTCTCGGTTTGATCAAGCGTGTTCAATAAAGCTGGCAAACCACTATTTAATAAAAACCTTGCCTGCGAGGTGTAGCCCAATACCTCAAGGCCTGCCGCAAAACCCGCCTCGGCAATGGCGGTGAAATCCACATGCGCAGTGATATCTTGCAAACCTGGTGCTAAAAAAACATCATCGTGTGCGCGATGCTGAATGTGACACATCAACGTACCACGTTGGCGCTGAGGATGAAAAAATTCATGCCGCGGAAAGCCATAATCAATTAGTATGGCCGCACCCTTGATCAGCCAGGTGCTTAGATCGCGCACCCACGCTTCGGCCTGTAGATTGATTTCTGAGCGATAACCCGGCAAGTAGGGCATGCGCGAGCGCACCGCCTGCTCAAGCGCTTTGGGTGCCAAGCGTTCTTGAAATTGAAAGCTCTCGCCCTCAGACACGACACCGAACTGCAACACTTGATCTTCGTGCTGTGACCAGGCAAAGAGTTCGACAGGCATCGCATCAAGCACTTCATTGGCCAAGATACAACCGCTGAACTGCGAAGGGGTTCGGTCAAGCCAGACCACTCGGTTACCCCAGGGGGCAAGCAACTGCTGCTGCCTGACTCTTAAGTCGGCAGACACTTCAAGTATGAAATAGTTGGCGGTGAAACCTTGCGAATCGAGTGCACTTAAAACGCTGTGCGCCAACGCGCCGCTACCGGCACCGAACTCAAGGATGTCAGCTGAGGCAGACTGCTGCAAAACTTCAAGCACCTGTTGCGCCAGCGTGTGACCAAATAGCGGAGTGAGTTGTGGCGCGGTAACGAAATCGCCGCTGAGCGCGCCGCGAGGATTGCTGTTGCTGTTGCTGTTGCTGTTGCTACTGTTGCTACTGTTGTTGCTGTTGCTGTTGCTGTTGCTGTTGTTGCTGTTGTTGCTGTTGCTGTTGCTACTGTTACTGTCGCTGCTGTTACTGTCGCTGCTGTCGCTGTCATGAGCATCGCTTTGACTGTCGCGCGGTTGCGAAGCCATAGTGGCCTCGGCAAGCTTGACGCTACCCGCTGCGTAGTAGCCAAACCCTGCTGCGTATAGCACGTGATGCATCCATTGACTGAACGGCAGCCAGCCACCCTGCTCTTGAATCTGAACATGTAAAAAAGCGCTGACACGTTGGCTATGCGCCAGCGCGTCAGCGCTCACCGGGATTGAGGTCTCGGCAGGCACTGCGTGTCTACAACTTAACGGCGACCGCCGTCAAAGGTAAAGCCACGACGTGCACCCGTTGCTGCACGTGGTGCACCTGGGCGAGGTGCGCCCGAACGTGCTGGGCCGTCACCGCGTGGCGCAAAGGTTTTACCACTTGGTGCTGCAGCACGAGGCGCAAAGTCACGTGCTGGGCGAGCGGGTTTACCTGCGTACGCCGGGCGATCTGAGGCACCACGGTCAGTGCGGGGCTCAAACGAACGTGGCTCAGTGCGCGCGTTGGCGTAAGGATTGTCGCTGCGTGCGGCGTGAGGTTGATCACCACGGGGCGTGTAGCTACGATCGCCAAACGATTTTTCGCCACGAGGTGCGTATGATTTTTCACCACGCGGGGCAAACGGTCTATCGCCACGCGGCGCGAAAGATTTTTCGCCGCGATCTGCAAACGGCTTATCTCCACGTGGTGCAAAAGGCTTGTCACCGCGAGGTGCGAAGGGCTTGTCACCACGTGGGGCGAAACTGCGCTCGCCACGATCTGCAAATGGTTTGTCTGCACGTGGTGCGTAGGGACGCGACTCGCGACCGGCGTAACCACCACCGCTCGGGGCCGAACTACGGTCGTTGCTAAAACGCCCGCCCTTTTTTCCACCGGCACCACGGCCAGCGCCCTCAGGGCGCGCGCTTGGTGTACGTTGTGGCTCAAGACCTGCAATCACCTCTGAAGGGATTTGATGGCCAATGAAGTGCTCGATACGACGCACTTTATGACGCTCGCCGTGAACAGCCAAGGTGTAAGCCAAGCCATCGCGCCCTGCGCGACCAGTGCGGCCGATGCGGTGCACGTAATCTTCAGGCTGCATTGGCAGATCGTAATTAATCGCGTGACTAATGGCTTGCACGTCAATGCCACGGGCAGCGACATCGGTAGCAACCAACACACGTACACGACCGTCTTGCACTTCAGTTAGGGTACGTGAGCGCTGGCGTTGATTCATGTCACCATGCAGCGCCATCACTGAAAAACCCGTGTCAGCCAAATGCTCGGCCAAATCATCTGCACCGCGCTTGGTGGCAGTAAAAACAATCGCTTGACCCATCTCAGCATCGCGCAAAATGTGATCGAGCAGGCGTAGCTTATGGCCTGCGTCATCTGCGTACAACAGTGTTTGCGTGATGTTGGCGTGACGATCTGACTGCGACGCTAATTCAATACGCTGCGGGTCACGCATCATACGGGCCGCTAATTTTGCGACAGTGCCATCAAGCGTTGCCGAAAACAGTAAAGTTTGACGATCTTGGGGTGTACGATCAACGATGGTGTTGATGTCATCGATAAAGCCCATGTCTAGCATACGATCAGCTTCGTCTAGCACCAGCGTGTGCACGGTTGACAGGTCAACTCTGCGGGCTTGCAAATGATCAAGCAGGCGACCAGGCGTTGCCACCAGCACGTCAACGCGGCGCGACAAGGCTTTTAGTTGGGCGCCGTAAGGCATGCCGCCCACAACGGTTGCGATGCGTAGATCATCAAGATTGCTGCCATACGCGGCGGTGGCTTCGCTGACTTGCAAGGCCAGTTCACGGGTGGGGGTCAACACCAACACCTGAACACCACGGCCTTTATTGGCGGCTTTTTGTGCAATACGGTGTAATGCGGGCAACATAAAGGCAGCTGTTTTGCCGCTGCCAGTTTGCGACGAGACCATTAAGTCAGAGCCAGCCATCGCAGGCGGAATCGCCGCCAGCTGCACAGGCGTAGGGGTCGTAAAACCCGTACGTTCAATTGAAGAGAGTAAAGCGGGCGCGAGCCCTAACGAATCGAAGGACATGACTTTCCTAGAGGCCAGATAGTGGCCATATGACGCAGCCCGGAGAATTGGTAGACCGGCGGTAGTCGGTTGAATCGAGCATCGTGCCGACCGAATCAACCGAACGTCTGGGCTAGAGATCCATCTATCTGGATCACACTTGCTGCCCACGAAAGGAAAGGAGGTCAGAAATCGATGATGTGTGTGCTTCGCTGGGCGTTGCCCGCTAGCGACCTGCGACATCTTTTTTGCAGTGCACGAATACTACCCTATTTTTAGCTCGGGGTAAACCCTTTAGGGTGAATAATTAAGCTTTCCAGTCAATTACTTGCAAGTTTTGTTGCAACAACCACGCATTTGCCGCTTTGAAATGCCCACAACCGATAAAGGGATTGGCGCCACGGCGCGCCGAGAGCGGTGATGGGTGATTGCAGGTCAAAATCAAATGTTGGGGCTGACTAGCAATCAAGTCTTGCTTGCTTTGCGCATGCGCCCCCCACAGCATAAATACCTTAGGACTTGAGTCTTGTGCGACCGACTCGATCAACGCGTTGGTCACCGTCTCCCACCCTTTGCCAGCGTGAGAAGCCGGCCGCCCGTCCTCGACGGTGAGAGCCGTGTTTAACAGCAAGACGCCTTGCCTCACCCAGCGCGATAAATCATTGTGGTCAGCATTAGGTTTCAACACTAATTGCGACGGGTCGTCGGGGTACTCAAGCTCAAGCTCAGCGAGGATATTGCGCAAACTGGGCGGGCGCGCCACGCCATCCGGGACAGAAAAGGCGAGCCCCTGTGCTTGCCCCGCACCGTGATAAGGATCCTGGCCCAGAATCACCACACGAACAGCGCTTGGAGTTAAAGATTCAAACGCGCGAAAAGGTTGCGCAGGGTAAATGACGGCTTCGCTTCGCAACCGCTGCGCTAGCATTTCAGACAAGCTATCAAGCGCGCGCTTCACCTCATCGGCGCCCAACACAGCCTGCCAGGCCGGCGCCAGCTTGGTGAGATGCGCGGATAGCTCCGCTTGAATCAAACGATTAGCACTTAAGCGCAACTGAGACGTCATCTGCTATCGAGCTGGTCGACTAAAGCTTGATGGTAAGCGTTCAGCTGGTGTTGCACCTGCGCGCGCCGCGCCTCTTGCGCCGCCTGAGCCTGCGCATCCGCTTGCGGCAACGCGGCCCAGACGGCTTGCGGAAAATGCGGATCATCTTGCCAACGCGGAATGACGTGCCAATGCAAGTGAGGCACTACGTTGCCAAAGGCTGCCAAATTGACCTTATCAGGTTTGAGCTCAGCACGCTGTACCTGTTCAACCAGCAGCACCACCCGCAACAACTCGGTCTGTTCTGCAACGGTCAAGTCAGTCATTTCAACCACGTGCGCAGTCCAAATCACCCGGGTTAACCCCGGATACAACGAGTCACAAGCGTCAATGACGCGCAGAGATTGATTTTGCCACAAGACCGTGCCGCCCGGCGTTTGGCATAGCACGCATTCAGAGCTGAGCATCTTCAAGCGCCTTAACAATTAACTTTAAAACCTCGACACGTGCATGGCGTTTATCATTGGCGGGCAAAATATGCCAGGGCGCCCGCGCGGTGTTGGTGCGGGTGAACATCTCGTTTGCGGCAACTGCATAAGCCTTAGCTTTGCGCCGATTACGCCAGTCTTCTTCGGTGATTTTAAACTGCTTGAATGGTGAGTACGTGCGCTCTTTGAAACGCTTGAGTTGCTCTTCGGGCGTCACAGCTAGCCAAAATTTGAGCACGATCGTACCCTTCTCGACCATCTGCTGTTCAAAATCATTGATCTCATCATACGCACGCGTCCAAGCAGCGCGCATGGTCAGTTTTTCGACGCGCTCAACCAGCACACGACCGTACCAAGAGCGATCAAAAATTGCGATGCGACCTCGCCTCGGCACATTGCACCAAAAGCGCCACAAATATGGTCGAGACATTTCAGGGGGGGTGGGAGCCGCTACGGCCATCACATCAAAATCGCGCGCATCAATTGCACGCGTCACACGCCGAATGGCGCCACCTTTGCCTGCAGCATCTGCCCCTTCAAACACAAGCGCCAGCGCACGCTTTTTAAAACCGTCGTGGCGAACAAGTTGCGCCAAGCGATTCTGCAATTGCAAAATCTGCGTTTCATATTCGTTTTTACTTAACGTGGCGTTGTGATCAAGCTGCTCAAGCCAGTTCACTTTCGGCTGAGTGGCTGGCACGCTATCAGGCTCGTGAAAGACTGGCACCCGAATCGCACCGACTTTTAGGGACGCCAACACTGCTTGAGCGGTTCGCACCATCCTGAGCTTTGGATCAGCACTCGGAATCACAACCCAAGGGGTGTGAGGTGCATCGGTGCCAGCCAAAATCAACTGGCTGGCACGGCGAATCGACTCAAATTTCTTGTGCGCTTTTAAGTCGAGTTTATCAACCTGCCACGCTGTAGAGGGGTTCGCCAACAAGTCGTCTATTCGCGCTTGCTGCGCGTCACGCGACAAGTGAAACCAGAGCTTAAGAATCTGTACGCCATTGGCCGCCAAGGTTGACTCAAACCGTTTGACAAAAAGAATGTCTTCTTCAAGCGCCTCTAAGTTTGGATGCTTGCGGGCTGCCTCTTTAAGTAAGGAGTTATACCGCGAACCAAAGACGATCCCAATCTCACCCTTGGCGGGTAGTTTCATCCAAAACCTGCGTGCATCAGGATACGCTCGATCTTCACGGCTCGCCTCTGGAAAAGCGATCGTGTGGATATGGCGCGGGTCCATCCACTCGTTAAGCAAATTGATCGTCTCGCCTTTGCCGGCCCCGTCAATCCCTGCAACTAAAATAAGCAGAGCTCGGTCTTTTAGCGTGATGTGACGATACTGCTCGTTTACCAACTGAATCCGCAGGTGTTGTTCAATTTTCTTAAACTCGTCTTGCGACAGCTGCGGATCTGCTTCGGCTTCTTGAAACATTTGGGCGCTACCTTTAAAAAGTTTTTCAGTACAGTGAGCGACGATAAGTCGCATCGTTTGTTGATCTACCGCATTCGTGACTTGGCTACCGTTGCAACGCCTCTAAGCGCGCGGCACGTACCCTTTGTTTAATCTGCGCTGGCTCACTTGCCAAGCGTGCGACCGCACCGGCATCGACCGCTAACACCACTTGCAGCCACGACCGCCAAGCCTGTTGCGTCGGGTGTATCGTCTCATCAACCGCGCCAGCCGTTTGCAACAGTGTTTCAAACCGCTCGGGCTTACGCAATGCGTCGCACGTTTCAAAGAGCGACAAAATGGCGTCTGCGCGCTCTGCCCGACTTGACACTTCACGCAGACTGCCAATCGCTGTCGCCACGCCGCGTGTAGCACCCTCACCCTTAGACAGGGTATCGCTCAACGATAATATCGCACCCAACACGAGCGGCAACAAACGCGCCATATCAGCGCACTCTGACGGGACACGCAGCCGTGTTGCGAGCGCCTTGACCTCACTGCTCGCAAG
>CAMCII010000220.1 GCA_945874505.1 Bordetella parapertussis
ATGGCGTGGGCGATACGTTCGCCTTCTGAGATATCCAAGGCCAGGCCGTTGTAGTCTGGATCAATGGCGATGCGCTCATGAAAACGCATGGCGTTTTGCGACAAAGTGGTATCCAAAGCGCGGTCAGACGTTAGCGTCAGTGCCGTGGAGTAAGGCATATGGGTATGCATCACACAGGCTTTTTTGCATATCCGGTGAATCGCAGCATGAATAAACATGGCAGTGGGCTCAACCGCGTGTTTGCCGGCCAGGATATTGCCCTCACCGTCAATCATTACGATGTCGTCAGCGGTGATCTCGCTCCAGAGCAAGCCACGGGGGTTGAGCAAGAAGCGACCTGAGTGATCTGGCAGCTCTACACTGAAGTGATTGCACACTCCCTCAGCTAGACTGTGGTGCGCGGCTGCCCTGAGGGCTAGGGCTAGATCGGCCCGCAGGCGGGTAACAGAAGGCGAGTCAAAGTCTTGCTGGTGCTTGGTCACGGGTAATAGCCTATAAACGTGAGATTTGTTGGATGGGCGTTGCACGTAAAGGTGAGTCAGGTGCTTAAACAAATGTGAGCGCATTCCCCACTCTAGGCGCAAGCCAGGGTGGGGTCGAGCGAATGGTGCTTTTTTAAAGCACCTTGCCTTTCTTTTTAGCATGTTCCTCGGTGCCTTGCGCATCGACATACGCGCGTACCGTTGCGAGCGTCGCGCCGCCCACGCTGCTAACGAAATAAGCCCGATGCCAGAACAGGGGTTTCCAATAGAACTTTGCCAAATGGTCCGTAAATCGCGCCCGAGCTCTGCGAGCGCTCGCGGTCTTGAGGTTGTTTATCAGTACCGAGATATCAAGTGCAGGGTGGATGGCCACCAAAAGATGCACATGATCTTCCTCCCCTCCAAACTCGATGAGGTTGCAGCGCCACGCCGGACGCTGGCATGTGTCGTTCAACTACGACGATGGCGTGCCTGAGCCCAGTGTGCAGCAGACTACCGAATACCTGATGCAGTTTACCGAGCGCGAGCTGGCTGCTGTAACAGTAGGACTTGACCGCGGGGTAAACATTCCGTTGGCCGCAAGCGATGGTCAGACGTTCGGGTTTACGGCCATCCAGGGCAAGCGCCTGCTTGTGCAGGAGCGCTACAAGAAGCGCTGGCAGCGCCGTCAGGCGAGGCGCAACAAAGGTTCAAAGAACTGGCTCAAAGCCAAACGAAAGGTGGCGCGCTATCAGCGTTATGGCGCTGACGTGCGCCGGGATGTGGCGCACAAGACCAGCTTTAATCTGGCAACTGACCCGCGCTACAAATTGTTTGTGTTTGAGGCGCTCAAGGTTGCGAATATGACCAAGCGTGCCAAGCCTAAACAAGATGAGCAAGGGCATTGGATCAAGAACGGTGCTGCAGCCAAGTCAGGGTTAAACAAAGCCATACTTGCCTCAACGTGGGGCAAAACCAAAGAGTTTCTGGGCTACAAATCCCGCAGATCGGGCAAGCTCGCAATCGAAGTGCCCGCCTTCTATTCTTCGCAGGAGTGTGCCGCGTGCGGTTACACCCATTCAGACAACCGGGTTTCCCAAGCCGAGTTTGTTTGCCAACGCTGCAATCACACAGACCATGCTGACCATAATGCCGCAACTGTCATCGCCAAACGCGGTGTGCGCTTGGTGCTCAGTGGCGCCTGTGTGCAAAAAAAGAGTAAGAAGTGTGGAATCCTAAAAAACAAGGTAGGTGAGGTAATCTCCGAACCGGTGGCATCCGTGCCACCTACGCTTGGTGAGACCGAGGTAAGTCGTTTGGGTGGCAACACCCCAGCGCACTGGTCATTGACCCAAGAAACCCCCGCTACAGCTACGGCTTAGCGGCGGGAGAATTCATTTCTAAGGCAGAAACCGCATTACAATTCATCTAGGTTGCGGGGGCGCTGTTGACTGCCCCTGTGTTAACGCTAAAAGAGCCCTAAATTTTGACGACAGACCAAACCCACCCCTTACCCAGTGAACGCAGCTTTGGCCTGCTATTTGGCGTGGTGTTTACCTTATTAGCGGCATATGGCTGGTTTTTTAATGGCTGGTCTTTGGCGGTTGTGCTTTCTATCGTGGCCATAGCAGTGGCTTTTGTCTTGCTAGGCTTTGTGGCACCTAAGGTCTTGCGCCCTTTGAATTGGTTGTGGTTTCAACTCGGACTGCTGTTGGGCAAGATCGTCAGCCCTATCGTGTTGGGCGCGATTTTCTTTTTATTGCTCACGCCGGTATCGCTAGTAACCCGCCTGTTTGGCCGAGACGAATTACGTTTAAAGCGTAAGGCCTCGCAAAGCAGTTATTGGCTTGACCGCGCGCCACCAGGGCCAGAGCCCGAATCCTTTAAAAATCAGTTTTAACTAAAGAGTGTTGTTATGGGTTCATTTGTAAAAGAGTTGTGGGCGTTTTTGCGGGTACGTAAAAAGCTGTGGTTAGCCCCAATCATTATTGTCATGGTGTTGCTGGGTGGCCTGTTGATTTTGGCCCAAGGTTCGGTGATTGCGCCGTTTATCTACACCTTGTTTTAACCCATGAAAATTCTAGGTCTTTCGGCGTTTTATCACGACTCTGCCGCGTGCTTGGTGATCGATGGCAACATCGTGGCTGCCGCGCAAGAAGAGCGGTTTACCCGCAAAAAGCATGACGCTGGGTTTCCGACCCAAGCGGTGGCGTATTGCTTGGCCGAGGCGGGTATTGTTGCCGCTGACCTAGATTATGTGGTGTTTTACGACAAGCCCTTTTTAAAGTTTGAGCGCTTGCTTGAAACCTACCTAGCGTTTGCACCTAGGGGTTTTAAAAGTTTTGTCACGTCTTTGCCTGTTTGGTTAAAAGACAAGTTGTTTCAAAAAACAATGATCGCCAAGGTGTTAAACGAGCAGTTTGGTGGCGATATTGATTGGACAACGCGCCTGTTGTTCTCAGAACATCATTTAAGTCATGCGGCGTCGGCGTTTTTTCCGTCGCCGTTTGAAGAGGCCGCGGTTTTAACCATGGACGGCGTGGGTGAGTGGACCACCACCTCGCTTGCGATTGGGCATGGCAATCAGTTGGCGGTACATAAAGAGATTCAGTTTCCGCATTCGCTGGGGTTGTTGTATTCGGCGATTACCTATTACACCGGCTTTAAGGTGAACTCGGGCGAATACAAGGTGATGGGCTTGGCGCCGTATGGCGAACCCAGATACGCTGATCTGATCAAAGATAACCTGATCGATATTAAAGAAGACGGCTCGTTTCATTTAGACATGAGCTACTTCAACTATTGCACCGGTTTGACGATGACCAACGAGCGTTTTGACACGCTCTTTGGCGGCCCGCGCCGTGCGGCAGAAAGTCAGTTAACCCAACGCGAGATGGACTTAGCGGCTTCGGTGCAAGCGGTAACCGAAGAGGTGGTGATTAAGTTGGCCACCGGTATTCGTAAATCAACCGGCCTGCGTAACCTGTGTTTAGCGGGTGGCGTGGCGTTGAACTGCGTGGCCAACGGAAAGTTGTTGCGTAAAAACATTTTCGACAATATCTGGATTCAACCTGCAGCCGGCGATGCGGGTGGTGCAGTGGGTGCGGCCTTGGCGGCGTATCACATGATGTTGAAGCAGCCCCGCACTGTGAACCCCGCCGACAGCATGAAGGGTGGGTATCTTGGCCCTGAATATAGTCAGGCTGATATTGAACAGCGTTTGACTAAAGCGGGTGCGGTGTTTACTACCGTGTCTGATAGCGAAATGATTGCGTTAACCGCGCAAGCCTTGACCGAAGGTAAGGCTGTCGGTTGGCATCAAGGCCGCATGGAGTTTGGCCCGCGCGCCTTGGGTGGCCGTTCAATCATTGCCGACCCGCGCTCTGAAGCGGTGCAAAAGCAATTAAATCTAAAAGTGAAATACCGCGAGTCGTTTCGCCCTTTTGCACCGAGTGTGCTGCGTGAAGATGTTTCAGAGTGGTTTGATATTCAGTCTGACAGCCCTTACATGTTGCTGGTGGCCGATGTCGCCAAGAGCAAACAGCTGCCGATGACGCCCGAGCAAGAAAAATTGTTTGGTATCGAAAAGCTCAACGTACCGCGTTCACAAATCCCAGCGATCACGCACGTGGATTATTCAGCACGCATTCAAACCGTACATGCGCATACTAATCCCAAGTACTTTGACTTGATTACCAAGTTTAAAGAAATGACTGGTTGCCCGGTGTTGGTGAACACTTCGTTTAATGTGCGTGGTGAACCGATTGTGTGCACGCCAGAAGATTCGTTTAACTGCCTGATGGGCACTGAGATTGAATTTTTGGTGGTCGGTAACGCGATCATGCGTAAAGAGGATCAGGATCCTGCGCTGATTAAAGACTATAAGAATGCTTACGAGTTGGATTGATCTTTGACGATCACAACCCCATTCGTCTCTTACATTCCTGTCTAAGCTTCTCTATAAACGAATCGTTCAATAAGGTTGTTTTGGGTGAGATGGCGCCTTCAATTAGCATGGCGCGCAATTGGGCTCGAGCGCCCTCAATAACGTGGCCGTCGTGGAGTGATGCTGATCCGTTCTCTGGCTCTGGAAAGGGGTGAAGGGAAAACAGTGCCATTGCGAAACTCTTTGCGTAGTAAAGCCAAACATTTTGACAAATTAATTCAAGGATGTCTGTGTCAAATTGTAAGTGCGGCTGAGTTTCGTTATGGTGGTGAACTGCTAATGCGAGCAAGTGACAACTAGGCCAATCCTAAAAAACTAGGCCAATCCCAAAAACTCACGGACGTACTTTGTCACAGCATTCGTCTGCGTCGATCCCGGAACCGGCCGCCAAGCCAAATGCCCCCAGTTTGAATCCACCTCGCGATACGTCGCCTGTTGAATCCCCTGCGCCAGCTCTTTAGCACCCTCAACACCCAACAACCGATCGTGCGAGCAAGGCAGCACTAACACCTTGGCCGTCACGCGTTGCAACGCTTGTTTTAAATCCCCACCAAACGGCTTGGTCACGTCATGCTGCGACGAGGCCTGGTACCGGCGCACAATCCCCATGGCATCCCAATGGGCAAACCAGTCGCCAGCAGCTTGAGCTTCTTGTTGCACCTGGGCGTAATCGGTGGTTTCGAGGTAATCATCCGTCACAGTCCAGGCAAAATAATGTTTACCCGCAGCAAGCTGGGCCGCCTTCGGCTGAACGGTGTAAGCACCGCTTTGCCAGTTTGCATCAAGCTCAATGAAATCAAACATGCGGGCTGTGGCGATTTTGAAGGTGCTGTTGGCTTGCCAGCCTGGCACCAGTAATACTGCATTACGCACTGAGTCGGGGTAATGGATCAACCATTCAAGGGTTTGAAAGGCGCCCATCGAGGCGCCGGCTAGTAAGGCGACTGGTGTTGCGGCGCCAAGCCCTAAGCCATCGCGTGCCAACAAGTATTGTGCATGCACCATGTCGCGAATCGAATACTTAGGAAACCGCTCGTGCAAGCCGTCAGCGGGTTGGGATGAGGTGCCTCCGCCGATGGCATCGGTGCACACCACGCAATAGTGATCAGTGTCGTAAGCGCGCCCGGGGCCGACGTGTTCAAGCGTGCTGTGGCGCAGGTTACCTGTGCCGGGCATGACTAAACAGAGGTTGTCGCGCTTGGCGTTGAGGGTGCCGTACATGACATAGCCGACGCGCAGCTCGGGCATTGTTTCACCGGATTCAAAGGTGAAGTTGTGGATGGTGAATGTGCCTTCGACTGCTGGGGGGCGGGTGCTTGTCATGGTGGTTAGCCTCTTTTTTTGATCAAGCTATTCTAAGGCTAAATATCAGGCTCGATGCAACCCATAGTTGGTTACGTAACAATAGGTCTATCAGGTGTTACGGTCCTTATCACGCAAATAATCAACATCAATATGAATTAGGTCTGTTAAGGGATTTTCGTGCTTACTGTCAATTGCCTCGATTACATGACCCCAAAGGTCGCAGGCTTGTTCAAAACTGCATTCAACGACTAGTTCGATCGTTAAATCAATTTCCATTTCGAAGTCGTGGCAAAAATAGCGAACGTCTTTGACGGTAAAGCCTTGCTCAGCGAGTGCACCTAAGGCGGTCGACAGCACATCAAAGATTTTCTTGCCGGTTATGTTGAGCGCCTGAGCACGCAGGGCGAAGAGTGTTGCGAACTCTAGTTCGAACTCGTCAAGAATAGATCGCCCTGAAATCGCTTCAAGCTGTTTAGCCCAGGGGGCGCTGAAGATCGAATAGTCAGCAATTCGAGTGCAAACAACTGCAGATCTAGCAGAGGGTGGGATGTACAAGGGTGATGGATAGAATGAGGGTTGATCGATACGATCAACTTCACAAGAGTTGAGGTCGATAGGTATTTGCTGGGAGGGGAGTTGGTGCATAGGGTTTGGTCCGAAGGTAGATTGGTAGAAATGCCGTCGCAATAGGCCCTCTTGAGCGGCCTATTTTTTTGTAACGACTTTCTGGTTTCAAATGTCGGGTTACAGCGCCTCTAGTGCCTTAAGCGCGAGCCGCGCTCGTCGAATGACATCTTTAGTATCGAACGCACTTGCACGTGTACGAAGATGATAATCAGCGCTGACGCGCGCCTCTCGTAACCACTCGACTTGGTCTGCAACATTAAGCCAATCAGCAGTTTTGCCATCAAGTAACCGCTG
>CAMCII010000221.1 GCA_945874505.1 Bordetella parapertussis
AGCGTTTTAAGCAGAATGGGAATACCCAAATTGGCGAACTTGGCTGCGAGCAAACAGGAGATCGCTAGCAGGACTCGGTAGCGATAGGCCAGCAGATAGGGAAGTAAATCTCGGATTACATACCAGTCGCCTAATTGGCGTCTGGCAACTGGTTTATCTGGATCGTGTTGAAATTCAGTTGAACGTCTGGTGGAGTGTCTCATCTGATGATTTTATACGCCCAGATGACCCCTACGCGACGCTTGAGACGAACTTCCTGCTTAAGCGCCCAGCGCTGGGCTCACACCCTGCTCCCAACTAGCTTGCCAGGGCTACGCGCCACGTGCTCAAGCGGATCCCTCACGGGCCGTCTCGCCAAAAAAACCGGCTTGGAGTATAAACGCTGATCAACTCGGAATAAAAACTAACCTGCCCTGAATGACTCGAGGCGGTAGCAGCAAAGATCCCAATCACCCGTTTTCGTGGCGCTGCCTTTCATGACCTGCTCAATCGATATTTCGAAGCTAAAACCAACCTCAGACCGCCTGCTACAGCAGGCGGTGCAAGCAGGCCACGTACCTGGGGTGGTCGCCGCAGCCAGCTCTTCACAAGGCACTGTATACGAGGCTGCCTTTGGTGAACGTGCGCTGGGTCGGGGGGTCGCGATGACACCTGACACCGTGTTTTGGCTAGCATCAATGACTAAACCCATCGTGGGCGCTGCCGCCATGCAACTTGTCGAACAGGGCAAGCTCACACTCGACGAGCCTGCGGCTAAGTTTTTGCCTGAACTTGCGGGCGTGAAGCTCTTGACCGGTTGGGACTCAAGCGGCCAACCGTTGTTGCAAGCGCCGAAAGCCCAGATCACCTTGCGCCAGTTACTCACACACACCGCAGGCTTTACATCAGACATCTGGAATGTGGACTCTGCCAGATATCTCAAGACAATGAACTTACCGCGCGCAGGCTCAGGAAAAAAAATCGCGCTTTCGGTGCCACTCACCTTTGAACCGGGTACGCGCTGGGAGTACGGGATCAACATTGACTGGGCGGGCCAAGTCGTTGCTGCCGTCAGTGGGATGCGTTTAGGTGAATACATCCAAAAGAACATCGCCGAACCACTGGGGATGGATAGCACGGGATTCAGAATATCGCCGAGTATGCGTACCCGTTTAGCAACTGTGCATCAACGCGATACGGTCACCGGCGTGTTAAGCACCACCCCCTTTGAGATATCGCAAGACACCGAATTTGATCCGGGCGGTGGCGGTTTGTATTCAACCGCTGGCGACTATCTGCGCTTTACGCGCATGATATTGAGTCAAGGTCGCGGTAATGGGCATCAGCTTTTAAAGCCTGAGACCGTCGCCCTAATGTCGAAAAACGCCATGGGGCCCCTACGCGTGAGTCTGCTACGCACACAAAATCCAGCGGCTTCGCTCGATGCTGAGTTTTTTCCAGGCATCGAAAAGTCATGGGGCTTAACCTTCATGATTAATGAACAACAAGCCCCCACTGGGCGCTCGACGGGCAGCCTTGCTTGGGCAGGCTTGCCCAATGCTTTTTTCTGGATTGACCCTAAAAAAGATCTGGCCGGAGTTATCTTGATGCAGGTGCTGCCTTTTGTTGACCCACAGGCACTCGGGCTCTTTACGGCTTACGAAAAAGCTGTCTATGCTGCGAGCGAGTAAAGGCGTAACGCGGCTTGTTCTCTGCCTGCGAACAAGCCGTCTATTCGGCGAGCGAGTAGACACCTGGTTGGGTTCGTTGTCTGTCGACAAACAAATCGACGATTCGGCAAACGCTAAGAGGTGTATCGCTGCACAAGTCGAAATGCTTTGCGACTATTTTTGCGGATACCAAGACGGCAGACGTTTTTCTAAAAACGAGGCAGTCCCCTCTGCAGCGTCGGCTTGTTGACGCAGTTCAGAATGCTGTCGCACAAGATCAGCAAACAAAACGTCGTCAAGCAACGAATCTGACACCGCGAGCGTGCGCATCTTGGTAGCAGAGACTGCACTTGGCGAGTTCATCAACAAACCATCCACGATACGCGCGCCCGTTGCACCTAGCTCATCAAGCTTGCAAATTTCGTGCACCAAACCAATATGCAAGGCGACCGCAGGGGTAAAACGCTCGCAGGTGAGCGCGTAGCGACGCACGTTGCGTACGCCGATTGACTTGCACAATTGCGGCAAAATAATCCCAGCAATTAACCCCCAGCGTGCCTCAGTGATTGCAAAGATCGCGTTATCAGCAGCCACCACAATGTCGCACACCGAGGCGATACCCGTGCCGCCCCCGAAGCAGCCGCCCTGGATCAAAGCGACGGTCGGGATGGGTAAGGTATCCAAACGACGAATCGCCTCGCCGGTTAGGCGCGACACCCGCTCGTTTTCTTCGGGACTTTTTGGTGCAACACTCGATATCCAGGCGAGATCGGCCCCTGCCTGAAAATGTTTGCCGTTACCCTGCACCACCACCACCCGAGCATTTGGTAATGAAGGCAACAGATCCATGGCCTGATGTAAACCTTGAATCATGTCTTCGTTGTAAGCATTATTCACATCGGGGCGATTCAGTGTCACAGTCACCACACCACGCGAATCAACGTCACATAACACCGCACCGTTACCAAGTTCTTTTGACATAAGAGTCTCTTTAGTTATTTGATTAGCTTTTTACCCCAGCCAAATGGTAAAACATAAACAACCTCCTATGCATAAGCGAACGTCCGGATGTCAGACATCGCAAGTTCATCGCATGTACTGATCCCACTCAAGCCACCGCACTGCACTCTGCCTGACGTGCTTGACTGGACACCCGTCTCAGGCGCGACTGTCTTGCGTCTGGACCAATGGGTCGGTTCAAACGCCCCACCGCCAGCCACTCAACGGAGGGCCCTTGAGCGAACCCCAGCGGCTCCGAGGTCAAGTCAAGCACCGCCACGCTTGGACGCTAAAACCGTCACGAAACATTACGCCAACCTGACAAAAGCCCCCTCTAAACTTTCTGATGTTAGGGAATAACCCTAGGTCATTCGACAGTGCAGAGAACTATACTTTGCCGTCATATCTTTAAATGTCAACAGATCATTTATTTCAGTGAGGAGACCTTCATGAGTGCAATCAAGCCAGCAGTCAATGCGGTAAAAGCTCGCCGTAAATTTCTAACCGGCGCCACTGCAGCCGGTGCAGGCGTGGCCACCTTGAGTTTCCCTATGGTGTCAAATGCCCAGACCGTGAATTTTCGCTTTCAGTCAACCTGGCCCGCGAAAGATATTTTTCACGAGTACGCGCTCGACTATGCAAACAAAGTGAATTCGATGTCTGGCGGGCGTCTCAAAATCGACGTACTGCCGAGCGGCTCTGTTGTGGGCGCCTTTAATTTGCTCGATGCAGTCTCAAGCGGCACGCTTGACGGCGGCCATGGTGTCTTGGCCTACTGGTATGGCAAGAGCCCCGCCTTGGCGCTTTGGGGTTCAGGTCCTGCCTTTGGTATGGATCCAAACATGCTGATTGCTTGGCATCAATATGGCGGCGGCAAACAGTTGCTTGAAAAAATCTATGCAAACTTAAAAATGGACGTCGTGTCGTATGTTTACGGCCCAATGCCAACTCAGCCACTTGGCTGGTTTAAAAAGCCCATCACCAAGTCCGAGGACTTTAAAGGCCTCAAGTTCCGCACTGTCGGTCTTTCAATTGAAATCTTTAACGCGATGGGCGCATCGGTTCAGGCGCTGCCCGGTGCAGATATCGTTCCAGCAATGGATCGCGGTCTGCTCGACGCCGCTGAATTTAATAACGCTTCGTCCGATCGCACCTTAGGTTTTGCTGACGTGTCAAAAGTCTGCATGCTGCAAAGTTTTCATCAGTGCTCGGAGCAGTTCGAAATCTTATTTAACAAAAAGAAATTCGATGCCTTGCCCGCTGAATTGAGAGCAATTATTGGTGTGGCGACTGAGGCCGCTTCAGCAGAGATGTCTTGGAAAGCCGTTGATCGTTACTCAGCTGACTTTGTGAAACTGCAAACCGAAGACAAAGTACGTTTCTACCAGACTCCCAGGTCAATTCTTGAAGACCAACTCAAAGCGTGGGATGTCATCATCGCCAAAAAATCAGCTGAAAATGCTGATTTCAAAGCGGTGCTTGAATCACAACGCGAATTTGCTCGCCGTGCAGGTCGGTGGCAGAACTTTACCAACGTTGATTACAAAATGGCCTACGACCATTACTTTGCACCCAAAAAGTCTTAAGCAAAATCGGTGTTAAACCATAATCCGGATAGTGATCTATCCGGATTATTTTTTGCCGTTAAATCGTAGAACCAAAGCAGATCATGGATTCAAAAAAAGATTTTAAGAAACTGATGTTGGTCGTCGATCAAATCAGTACCTTTGTTGGAAAGGGCTCTGGTTGGTTAATCATCCTATTAATGGTGATGGTATGTATTGACGTGTTTAGACGCTACATACTCAATTCCCCCTCAGCGTGGCTCGGTGAACTATCCGTGATGTCGTATGGTGCCGTCATTATGTTATCAGGTGCATACACGCTTGCCCAAAATGGCCATGTCCGTGGCGATTTTTTATACGGCTCAATGAAGCCGCGCACGCAAGCCACATTTGACTTAATTTTGTACATCGTTTTTTTTCTCCCCGGTGTCACAGCGCTGTGCTACGCCGGTTACACCTTTGCTGCTGACTCATGGCGGATTGGCGAGCACACAACGCAAATCGCAAACGGGCCGCCCATCTATCACTTTAAGTCTTTGATTCCAATCGCCGGTGGCTTCTTGCTTCTACAAGGCTTTATCGAGATGATTCGTTGCGTCATTTGCCTCAATACCGGCGAATGGCCAGCGCGCTTAAAAGACGCCGAAGAGATTGATGTGGTTGAACAGCAACTGCTAGCGTCAACCTATGTTGATGAAGAATCAAAAAATATGGCCATTGCTCGTGCCAAGACGATTGATGAAGAGGCCCACCATCGCATCGGTGGCCTGAAAGGAGAAAAATCATGAGTGATCCACATTATGGCCTCTTGATGCTGTGCCTGATCGTTGTCGTGATTATGTTGGGCTTTCCCACTGCCTTTACCTTGATGGGCTTAGGCATGGCCTTTGGCTTCTTTGCCTTTTACGACCCAAGCGACGTCTGGACAAATAACAAGATTTTCACGCTGATGGTTCAGCGCACGTACGGAGGGATGACGAACGACACGTTATTGTCAATCCCACTCTTTGTACTGATGGGCTACGTTATGGAACGGGGCGCACTAGTCGACAAAATGTTTCATAGCGTGCAGCTCGCGTTTCGGGGCATGCCAGCATCGCTAGCGGTTGCGACCTTGGTGATTTGTACGTTCTGGGGGATTGCTAGTGGTCTAGTAGGTGCAGTCGTGGTGCTGATGGGCGTGATTGCGCTCAAGCCGATGCTCAACGCTGGCTATGATGTTCGTCTGGCCAGCGGCGTGATTACTGCCGGCGGCACACTTGGGATTTTGATCCCTCCCTCTGTGATGATTATTGTTTACGCAGCAGTTGCCGGCCAATCGGTCGTCAAACTCTACGCTGCAGCAATGCTGCCAGGATTTTTTCTGGCGCTGCTGTACTTAATCTACGTGATTGGCTGGGCACTGATTGACCCAAAAATTGCGCCTAAGCTGCCTCCTGAAATGCTAAAGGTGCACCTCCCTGCTTCAGTAAGCTTTTTGCGCGACCACTATTCAACGAACTTTCTTGCGGCAACAATCAAAGCGGCCTTTGCGCCCCGACCGTTATTGAACGCTCCTGAAGGTACGCGTATTACCTACGGTCGCATTATCAAGAATTTAATTTCAGCGCTGTTTCCTTTGCTCATGACGGCGGCTCTGATCGCTGGCACTTGGTGGTATGTCGTTATTCATCCTAAGGCCCAGTTCGATGCGGCGCAAGCCGTACTTGTCTTATCTAAGCCGTTGCCTGGCCCCACCACCTCAGCCCCAGCCAAGCCGCAAGAAGAAACGTTGGTCGAAATCGGTGCTGAAACCACTTCAAGCTCACGCTCGTCAAGCAACAGTGGCGGTGGTCTGATAGCGTTGGATGCGGATCCTGATAACGCCGATAGTCAAAAACCAGATGTCTACACGCCCCCTTCAGACAGTTTCTACTGGTATTTTGGGATCACGAGCTTTTTAACCTTATTACTAATGATCAACTATTACCGCAAGTTGAGAGACGAGCAATTTGAAATTCTCAAGCTTCTGGTCGAGTCTGTGTTGCCTTTGGCAATTTTGACAGTCGTGGTGCTTGCGGTGATTTTGCTCGGCATCACGACGGCAACTGAATCAGCGGCCATCGGTGCGGCGGGGGCGTTCTTGCTAGCCTGGTCCTCGGGGTCGTTTACCTTTGAACGCATGAAGCAAGCCGTATTCTTGACCACAAAAACGACCTCAATGGTCTGCTGGTTATTTGTTGGCTCGGCGCTGTTTTCAGCAGTCTTTGCGATCTTGGGTGGCCAACAGATCATCGAGAGCTGGGTGCTGGGGATGAACCTATCGCCACTGCAATTTATGCTGCTATCTCAGGCTTTGATTTTTGTGCTCGGTTGGCCGCTTGAGTGGACCGAAATCATTGTGATTTTTGTGCCAATCTTTTTGCCCATGCTGTC
>CAMCII010000222.1 GCA_945874505.1 Bordetella parapertussis
TGGTGAACCAGCAATACTTTGACCTGTGGATCAATATCTTTGCCATCCATCGGAACCTGAACAACTTTGTAATCCCGCTCAAGCTCTGAAATAAACACTTGTTTAGGTGAAGGTGGTACCCCCATCATCGGGAAACCAGAATTACCAAACACCGGCATCGGGCTCATCACCCCTAACACCGTTTTCTCTTTTTCAGTCACGCTCGTAATGGCGCGCGTAATGTCGTACTCAAGCAAGCGCTCGCGATCCATCGCGATATTAGACATTGCCGATTTACGATCGCCCTGCCTAACCGCAAGGCCCAAATAAAAGCGATCGCCATTATCGAGAGATTGTGCTTGCACGCCATCAAGCGTGGCAGTTTCTTCTTGATCAGAGTCAGGCTGAGGATCAGTGATCTCGATTGAGATTTTTCCACCGCTTGCATTACGGTATTCGACCAACAAGTCTTGCACTCGACGACCGTAGCCCTTTAACACCAAAGGCATACCCGCTTCAGATTGAGAAAAATAAAACCGAATTGTGACTGGTGCTTGTAATTTTTTTAGTACCTCGCGAGTGCCTTCAGATAAGGTATAACTTTTGGCTTGCGTCAAATCTACGCGCGAATAATAAAAGTACGCGAAGACATTGACCGCTACCAAACTGGCGACTGCCAGCGCGATCACGACAAAAGAGTTTCGATATAAACGATTCAGCATGATCACCCCTTAACCCGCACGATGACCGCGCAAGACCACACCTGTGGCAAATAACGAAAAAACCGAAATAGACACGAAATAAATGACATCACGGCTATCCAGAATACCCTTTTGGAAACCATCAAAATGGGACAACACTGAAAACCCTGCCATCACCTCAATCCCTTGTGGTCCAATCCAGCGCCCGACTAAATCTAAGATGGGCGGAAACCCTAGCAGATTCAGAAGCAGGCAAATCATGATTGAAAAAATGAAGGCAATCACTTGATTGCGCGTGCAGGCTGAGGCGAGCGAGGCAATCGACAAATAGGTACCCGCTAGCAGGGCGCAACCAACATAGCCAGCCAGGATCGTACCGTTATCAGGAGAGCCCAACCAGTTCACCGTGAGCACCATCGGAAAACTCAGAGCAATCGCTAAGATCAAAAAAGCCCAAGAGGCCAAAAACTTTCCCAGGATCGCCTGCCAGGGAGCGATCGGCATTGTCAACAACAATTCGATCGTGCCTAGGCGATGCTCTTCAGACCACAAACGCATGCCAACTGCAGGCACTAAAAATAAAAAGAGCCAAGGCATCCAGTTAAAAAACGCAGCTAATGAGGCATCGCCACGCTCAAAAAAACCGCCGAAGGTGAAGGTAAAGATACCTGCCAATAATAGGTAGGCAATTAAAAACACAAACGCTAAGGGTGACTCAAAATAAGCCCGCCATTCTCTGGCTGCAATGGCTCGAGTCGCTGAAAAGATGTTCATGATTAGGCTCCGGAGTGCGAAGCTGTCTGACGCTCTGCGCCAGTCACTTCACGAAAATAGTCGTCAATTCTTCCGGTTTTGGATCTTGACTTGAATTCGTCGGGCGTACCTTGTGCCACGATGCGCCCTTGAGCAATGATCACAGCACGGCTACACACGGCCTCAACCTCTTCTAGTACGTGCGTTGAGATAATGATCGACTTGGTGCGACCCATCTCACGAATCAGCTGACGCATGTCGTGCTTTTGATTTGGATCTAAGCCATCTGTGGGTTCATCTAAGATCAATACTTCAGGGTCGTGAATCAAAGACTGTGCCAAGCAGGTGCGTTGGCGAAAACCTTTTGACAAGGTATCAATCGTTTGTCTGAGCACGTTTTGTAGCTGGCAAAGCTCAATCACGCGATCGACAGCATTTTGCTTGTCTACACCGGTTAGGCCTCGGATGTCTGCCGCAAAACGCAAAAATGACAGCACAGTCATGTCTTGATAAGACGGGGCCGATTCGGGCAAATAACCAATCTTGCGCTTGGCCAAAATGGGATCTTTCAATACATCAAAGCCGCAGACCGATATCGAACCACTTGTTGGCGGAATGAATCCGGTAATCATCCGCATCGTGGTGGATTTGCCGGCGCCGTTAGGGCCTAAAAACCCCAGGACTTCGCCTTGACCGACTTCTAACGACAGGTCATCAACGGCCAATTTGCCCTTGAAGGATTTTGATAGATGTTGGATCTTAATCATCGATCTCTCAGTTTTAAAGTAACACTGGCTTATAAAACGCTCGTGGCAACCGAATATTGTTCAAATGTTGCTCATTTGGCGCGGGTTATGGGGGCAGCCAAAAAAAAATCAAGGCGTATTTTTGCAAAAAATATATTAAAAATCTAGTATTTCGGCCGTCGGCGCGTAGGGCAGGCACACCTTATCACATTGTCCAGTGCAAGAAGGCCGAAGATTGGCCCAGCCAAGGGTTTGACCCGCTCTGAGTGGGAAGCCTAATTGCAATGCTTAAACAATCGCTCGCAAACTTGACTAGCTTTGAGTATGCTGCAACCAATCGATTAAAAAAAACAAAACTGAACCGCCCAAACGGGCTTGGCCGGCACAAGCCGCCAACAACGTGTTTGTCAGGCGAGTTTAGATAGACCGGAGACTTAAATGAAAAAGCGCCTTCGCAATGCAATCGCTGTACTTGGCTGCGCCTTCGCGCTCTTAGCCGGCGCTGCCCATGCTGCAGACAAGCCAATTCGCTTGGTGATTTTTGCTGCAGGTGGCCCGGTCGATTTTGTAGCGCGCCAGTTTGCTGAAAAACTCTCTAAAGCGATAAACACTGATGTGATCGTTGAGGCCAAGCCAGGCGCCAATGGCATTATTGCGGCGCAAACCGTCATTGCAAGCGAACCTGACGGCACAACCCTTTTCTTTTCGAGCTCGGGGCTTTTTACGATCTCGCCAATTTTTCAAAAACTCCCTTTCGATATTGATCGTGATTTGAGCCCTGTCTCGCGCATCGTTGTCAACGCCTCTGCGGTGGCTATCGATGCCAACATCCCTGCGAAGACGGTAAGCGAATTTATTGCTTACGCAAAAGCCAAAAAGCAGACCATCGACTTTGGATCGCCCGGAGTGGGCAACATCACCCAACTTTGGATTGAACAATTCGCCGACGCCACGGGCTTGCAACTCATGGCAGTCCCTTACAAAGGCATTGCCCCAGTGATGGTCGACGTCATGGGCGGACGACTAGCCGGCACGATTGGCGATCTACCGGCCTTCTTACCTCACATCAACTCTGGGCGCATGCGAGTCATTGGCTTGGTTGGCGAGACACGCAATCCCGCGGTACCGAATATTCCGACCGTGCACGAGCAAGGCTACCAAGGCCTCAATGCCTTATCTTGGTATGGCGTATTTGCCTCGAGCAAAACGCCAGGTCCTCTTGTTCAAAAGTTAAACACATCATTCAAACAGGTATTGTCTGAACCGAGTTTGCGTGACGCCCTCAGAGCCGCAGGTGTCGAGCCAGCCGCCTCGACCCCAACTGAGCTCGCAGCACTTGTGCAAGCAGATCGCACACGCTGGGCGACACTGATCAAACAGAAACAGTTAAAAATGGAGTAGACGCATGATTCAGAAACATTTACAAATCCTCAGAGGGTTAGTCTTTACCTTATTGCTGGTTCCCTTTGCAAGCTGGGCTCAAACACCCTACCCCTCTAAGCCAGTTCGAATCGTTGTGCCGTTTCCACCAGGTGGCGCGGTCGATATTGTGGGACGTTCGCTGGCTCAACATCTGTCGACCGCCTTTGGTCAGCCTGTTGTGGTTGAAAATAAACCAGGTGCCAACGGTACGATTGGCGCCGCACTGGTTGCCAAGGCCGAACCCGACGGCTATACCTTGTTGCTCAGCGCCCTAGGGGCCATCACCGTCATCCCACACGTTCGCGATGTTGGCTACGACCCTCTCAAAAGCCTCATGCCCGTCACTCAAGCGGTCAAGCTGTCATTAGTGTGGCTCGCAAAACCCGGGCTTGAGGCCAAAACCATGGCAGACATCATCAAACTGGACAAGGCTGGTGTCAAACTTTCAGCTGGCAACTCAGGCAATGGCAGCCCAAATCACCTTGCGATTGAGCAGTTCAATCTAATGGCAGGCACCAGCATCACCTCGGTGCCGTACCGCGGTGAGAGCCCCGCCCTCACCGACTTGATGGGTGGGCAAATTGACCTGGCAGTGATCACCTTGGTCGCGGCGACCGCGCCGCTCAACGCAGGCAGCATCAAGCTGCTAGCGACTTCGGGTACAAAGGCGCCCCAATCAATGCCTCAATTGGCAACAGTCGCGGGTGCGACCGGCATGACCGAATACTCAGCCGAAGCCTGGCAAGGCGTCTTTGTGCCAGCTGGCACTGCACCCGCAATCGTGAATCGTCTAAACACCGAAATTGTCAAAATCCTGCATTCACCCGAAGTCAGCAAGTTTTTGCTAGACCGGGGCACAGAGCCCGTTGGCAATAGCGTTTCAGAGTTCGCTGCTCTGGTGCAAACTGAGTTTGTGAAATACGGTGCTTTAGCTAAAAAGATTCAGTTAAAGGTTGAGTAGTTGTCATGGCAAAAAATCTTTGTGTACGCTTCGTGAAAGCCGCTGTGGGTGCCATTGACGCGAGCCACTTTGCCGTCGCGACTGAAGTCATCCCCAGCGCCGAGTCGGGCGACATCGTGGTGCAAAACACCTTTGTCTCGCTCGACCCGTATCAACGTCGCCAGATGATGCCCAATGTCGCCTATGCGAATCCGTTGAACCTTGGTGACGTGATGGTGGGCCGCGCGATCGGACAAGTCGTTGAATCAAAGCACGCAGACTTTAAAGTGGGCGACTGGGCACTTGGCCATTTTGGCTGGCAGCGTTACACCAAGATCAAAGCGTCTGGCGCAGAGAAAATCAATCTGGATGGCTTTTCTGCCTCGACTTACCTCGGCGCACTCGGTAGCCCGGGCGTCACCGCGTGGGTCGGCTTGCGGGCCATCGCCAAAGCCATGCCCACAGATACAGTTGTCATCTCTGCCGCGACCGGTGCGGTCGGTAGCGTAGCCGCAGCCCTGGCACGCTCACTCGGCTGTCGCGTGGTTGGGATCGCTGGCGGCCCTGCCAAGTGTCAACATGCGGTCGAAAAACTTGGTTACTCGGTCTGCGTCGATTATCGGGATCCGAACTTCAAGCAATTGCTCGCGCAAGCAACACCCAGCGGCATTGATGTTGACTTTGAAAACGTCGGCGGCGCCATCTTTGATTGTGTGCTCGAACGTTTAAATGATTTTGCACGCATCGCGTTATGCGGCATGATCTCGCAATACAACTTAATCGAACCCGATGGAATTCGCAATATCGGCGAAATCTTAAACAAGAACGCCACGCTGCAAGGCTTTCGGGTGACGAGTTATCCGGAGCACCGCGCACAAGCCCAGCAAGACATCAAAGCGCTGCTGCGCAGTGGCGTCCTGCAGTCCACCGAGACGTTTGTTGAAGGGCTAGAGGCCGCCCCTCAAGCGTTTGTCGACTTGTTTAAGGGTGCGAATCTTGGAAAGTTGGTGGTGCGGGTGTGAGTTCAAGTGCCCCGAATCAATTTTCTTTAGGAATCTTTGCGTCACCCACGACCTTAGTCCATTTGGTAATCTCTGCCTGTGCGAAATCAGCAAACTGTTGCGAAGTGCCGCCAACAGCATCGATGCCTAGCTGTGCTAGCCTCTCTTTTACCTCTGGCGTGTTCGCAATTTTAGCAACCTCAGTCGACCACTTCGACACAATCTCTGGTGGCAGACCGGCAGGCCCCATGAAGCCCAGCCATGAAAACGCTGTAAAGCCTGGATACGTTTCTACCATCGCAGGCATATTGGGCATCGACTCTAGGCGCTTAGGGCCAAAGCTAACGAGTGGCTTGATGGACCCCGCCTTAATATGCTGCGATTGAATGAAAAGCGTATCGATCGCAAACGAGACCTCACCACTGACCAAAGCCATTGTTGAAGCTGCACTACCTTTGTATGGCACATGCGTGACGTCAATGCCTGCAGACACTTTAAAGTACTCGCCCGACAAATGCCCCATCGTGCCGTTACCAAATGATGAGTAATTAAGCTTGCCGGGATTTTTCTTAGCATAAGCAATCAACTCATCAAGCGTCTTCACCGGCAGTGAGGGGTGCACCGAAAGCACAATCTGCAAGATGCCCATCTGACTAATGAAAGTGAAGTCTTTCAAAGTGTCATACGGTAATTTGTTATAGAGTGCAGGATTGGTTCCAACGCTGGTGGTACCGACTGTGATGGTGTAACCATCAGGTGCCGCGCGAGCACCGTAGCTCATACCAATCGTTGTGCCGCCACCCGCCCGATTTTCGATAATGATTGGCACCTTCCAGGCCTCGGCCAATTTGACCGTGAAAATTCGTGCGAGCGGATCTGTGGCACCACCTGGTGGGTACGGGACGACAACCGTGATTGGGCGGTTTGGATAGGGTTGCACCTGAGCAAAAGTCGCGGTGCCGATTAGACCTAAAACACTGAGGGCAATTCCATTTAAAAATCGCATGCTGTTATTCCTTGTGTGTGCCACGACTTGCCAACTTTCAATACACTAATCGGTCTTTGGAATACGTTCTGCTACT
>CAMCII010000223.1 GCA_945874505.1 Bordetella parapertussis
GAGGCGGTATTGCCGGTATCGGTCATTGTCACCGCGAACTTGCGATCTTGAAATCTTTGGCCGAGCGTACGATGGCAAGCGGCGAATCGCTGAGCTTAAGTTCAAGGGTGCGTGACAGCATTAACCGCGCCGAAGGCCAGTTGTTAGCGCTTGAGTTGATGGTGTTGCGCGTGGCTGCGGGTGAAACGGATCCCGGACCAAAGGCTTCGATCTTAAAAATTCGTGGTTCTGAACTGCAGATGGAACTTGCGCGTTTGCAAATGCAAGTGGCGGGCGCCGATGCCTGGCCCTACGATCCCGAATGGATGTTTGCTCAGGCCGAGGATCATGGCCCAAGCCCCGAGTATTCGCCGGCCGCGGCAGCTGCATATTTTGATATGCGCAAGACGGCCATCTATGGCGGCACCAACGAAGTGCAAAAAGGCATCATCGCCAAACAAATCATTGGGGTATAAAAATGGACTTTACATACTCACAAGAGCAGCGCATGCTGACCGATAGCTTGCGCAGGCTGGTCGAAGACAACTGGTCACGACCTAAGCGTCGCGAGCGTCAAAAGGCCGGAGTGCTAAATCGCAGTGCATGGGGCAGCTTGGTTGAACTGGGCGTCAGTGGTTTGTTGGTACCAGAAGAATTTGGTGGTTTTGGTGAAACGCCCGCCTCGATGCTTGCGGTGCATCAAGAGCTCGGGCGTGGTCTTGTCAGTGAGCCTGCGATTTCAAGCGCAGTGATTGCGGTGACGTTGCTGGCAAACAGTCAAAATCAGGCGCTCAAGCAACGCTGGTTGACGGCTCAGGCTGAGGGTGACGCAGTCTTGGCGGTGGCGTGGCAAGAGCAGGGTGAGCGTGATTCGCAACGCCCTCTGTGCACTCGCGCGACCGCGTCGAAAGAGGGCTACACGCTCGAAGGTCGCAAGATCCTGGTGTGGCACGGTGCCGGCGCGCAGGCGGTCATTGTGTCGGCGTTGCTCGACGGCGCAGTGGCATTATTTTTGGTGCCCTCAGATACCTCAGGTGTGTCGGTCCAAGATTACCCAACCTTTGACGGCGCGCGCGCTGCCACGATCCATTTTAAAGACGTAAGTGTGTCAAGCGAGCACTTGATCGCAAGCGGAGCGCAGGCCGAACAATTGTTAGCGCTAGCGCTTGATTACGGTATTACCGCGTTGTGTGCGCATGCTTGTGGTGCGATGGCTTACCTCACTGACAGCACGATTCAATACCTAAAAACGCGTCAGCAATTTGGCCAGCCACTTGCCGCGTTTCAGGTGTTGCAGCATCGCTTGGGCGATATGTTGATTCAATCTGAAATGGGCTTGTCAATGACCTATGTCGCCGCGATTGCACTTGGCGAACAAGATGCCGCGAAGCGCAGTCGTTTGGTCTCAATGAGTAAAGTCGAGGTTGCAGCTGCCGCGCGTTTAGTGGGTGAGATTTCGGTGCAGTTGCATGGCGGGATGGGGATGACTGATGAGCTTGAAGTCGGAGACTATTTCAAGCGACTCACCTACACCGATATGCTGCTGGGTGATACAAACTTTCACTTGCAGCGTATGCAAGAACTCGAAGCTGTTTAGTCTAATGCGCGCTGCGAGGCAACGCGAGATAATCGCTTGAAAGATTGAAAGATTGAAAGATTGAAAGATTGAAAGGCAAGGCATGGCGAGGCTAGGTGATCGCTTGAAACATACGTGTTGTTAAAAGGGTATTAGATGTCGACGACTGATTTAAGTGCGTGGTTGGGTAAATCACAAACTGTAGTAGACCGTTTGGACCCTGGGCATGCGGCGCGTATCGCTGTGACGCTCGGGCGTCCGATTCCAGAGTTGGGCGAAGTGTTGCCGGCCTTGTGGCATTGGGCATTTTTCTTAGAGACGGTGCCAATCGCGCTGACTGGCACCGATGGTCATCCCGCACGTGGAAGCTTCTTGCCGCCCGCCGATAATCGTAATCGGATGTGGGCTGGTGGTCGGGTTGGGTTTGATGGTGGTTTAGTTGTTGGTACCGAGGCACACAAAACCTCGACGGTGACGGCGATCAAAGAAAAAGCGGGTCGCACAGGTTCATTATTATTTGTCACCGTTAAGCACGACATCGTGCAAAACGGCAAACTCGTCGTCAGCGAAGAGCAAGATATCGTCTATCGCGAGCCTAGCCCGCCAAAGCTTCAGGGCACTGAGCCCGCACCAGCTTCGCAATGGAGGCAACCCGTTGACCCCAGTGCCGTATTGCTCTTTAGATACTCGGCCGTCACGTTCAATAGCCATCGTATTCACTACGACTTTCCCTACGTCACTGAAAAAGAGGGCTATCCCGGCTTGGTGATTCACGGGCCGTTGATTGCCACCTTGATGTGCCAGGCGTTTGTTCAGGCTCACCCCAGTGCAACGCTCAAGCATTTGTCCTATCGGGGCTTGCGTCCTTTAATTGCTCCGACGGCTTTTGATGTTGCTGGCGCTGTGACTGCGCCAGGCGAGGCCAAACTTTGGGCCGAACAAGATGGCACCCTTGCGCACCAGGCTGAATTGAGGTTTCAAGAATGAACACAAACACTATGCACGCAGCAGCCCCGAAGGGCACTAAGACGGGCCCGCTGCCCTTAGAAGGTATCACTGTGGTGAGCCTTGAGCACGCGATTGCAGCACCCTTTTGCACGCGTCAGCTTGCCGACATGGGCGCGCGCGTGATTAAGATCGAGCGCCCAGGCGTTGGCGATTTTGCGCGCAAATACGATGAGCGCACACGTGGGATGGCTTCGCACTTTGTCTGGACGAATCGTTCGAAAGAAAGCCTCACGCTCGACTTGAAACACGCAGATGCTGGGCCGGTTCTTGAACAATTGTTGTCCCAGGCCGATGTGCTGGTGCAAAATCTGGCACCCGGCGCGGCCGCACGCATGGGCTTGTCGTTTGACGCGCTGCATGCCAAATTTCCAAAATTAATTGTGTGCGACATCTCTGGTTACGGCGAGGGCGGGCCTTATGAAACTAAAAAGGCCTACGACCTGCTGATTCAAAGTGAAAGCGGTTTTGTGTCGGTCACCGGTTCGGCTGAAGAACCCTCAAAAGCCGGGTGCTCGATTGCAGATATCTCTGCGGGTTCGTATGCGTATTCAAGTATTTTGAATGCACTGCTTTTACGTCATAAAACAGGGCTTGGCAGCCACCTCGATGTATCGATGCTCGAAAGCATGGTCGAGTGGATGAGTTTTCCGCTGTATTACGCCTTTGAAGGCGCTGCGCCACCGCCGCGTGCGGGCGCGTCGCACGCCACGATTTATCCGTACGGTCCTTTTCCGGTGGGTGATGGCAACACCATCATGCTGGGCCTGCAAAACGAGCGCGAGTGGGTGATCTTTTGCGAAAAAGTGCTTGAACAAAAAGCGCTGGCGATTGATCCAGAGTTTGATAACAACACAAAGCGCACCGCCAATCGCGCGCGTTTGCGTGCGGTGATTGTCGAATTGTTTTCAAAGATGACGATTGCTCAGGTTGAGCAAAAGCTTGAAGACGCCCAGATCGCCAACGCTCGCGTCAATGAGATGAAAGATGTCTGGGCTCATCCTCAACTCAGGGCGCGCAATCGGTGGACCGAGGTGCAGAGCCCCGTTGGTCTGTTACCGGCGTTGCTGCCACCTGCCACCAATAATCAGTTTGACGCGCGTATGGATCCGATCCCAGGTATCGGCGAGCATACCAAGGCTATCCTCAAAGAGTTAGGTGTGCCTGAAAGCATTGTAGCGAAGCTGCTCGCTGACAAAGCGATTTAATTGGTCGGTTGTGAGTGTGGCGAGCGCTGTGTTGACACACAGCCCGCCTGCGGTATGAGACGCGAGTGCTAAGAATCGGTCAGGTGTTCACC
The DNA here is from genome assembly GCA_945874505.1 of Bordetella parapertussis. Classification (GTDB taxonomy): domain Bacteria; phylum Pseudomonadota; class Gammaproteobacteria; order Burkholderiales; family Burkholderiaceae_B; genus Zwartia; species Zwartia parapertussis_J. The sequence continues at coordinate 3,861 of CAMCII010000223.1, forward strand.
CGGTTAATCGGTCGATTAAGCAACTCATAAACGAATCAATTAGTTAGTCGGTCGATCGCTCAATCCACTAATTGATCTAATTTTTGATCTTGGCATCCAGCAAGTAAGGTTGTGAAGCTTCCTTGTGCGAGTTGCAAGCTAGGTGCCAAGTCTTGCAACGGCCGCAGCACAAACGCACGTTGGTGCATGCGTGGGTGAGGCACGCTTAAGCGTGGCGTGTTGATTGTCTGTGCACCGTAGAGCAGTAGATCAAGATCAAGCGTGCGTGGCGCGTTGCGGTAGGGACGCTCGCGTCCGTGCTCTTGCTCAATCGCTTGCAGTAGGTCGAGCAAGGGGAGCGGCTCAAGCGTTGTATCAAGGGCGACAACGGTATTGATAAATACAGGTCCTTGTGCATCGATTGGGTCGCTGCTGTAGAGGGGTGCTTGTCTGAGCGTCAAGATCCCGCTCGAATCACGTAAGGTTTTGATTGCAGCCGCGATGGTTTGTCGCGCGTCACCCAGATTAGCCCCAAGCCCGATATACGCAATAGTGCTCATGGATGGTGGTAACAGTGACTCGGCATCGCCTCAAGCCCGATAGTTGTCAACATGTTCATCGATTAAGGTACGAGCGAGTCAGCATGTGCTCAAGACCGATAGACGTAGGCGTGCTCATGGTCGCTAGCCGCGCTCATTCAACAAAGGGTGCGTCTTGTTGCCCGACGATAGCTCTGGGGCTGCGCCGACGCCGACGCGCGCGAGGCGCACTTGCGGCGCTTTCGCGAGGTAATTTGTTTAAGTCTTCGATCATGTCGGCTTTACCTGAGTCATCCGCATTGGCCAGATCCATCCACCACTGTGCCAGCACGCTGTCAAAGTCGCCAGCGGCCGCACGCAGCTGCAGAAAGTCAACCGCCGCACGAAAGCGAGGCTGCTCGATCATGCGCCAGATTGACTTGGGCAGGCGACGATCAAAGCGAGGCTGCATGAACCAGATCTCGCGCATGTCGGCGCTAAAGCGTTTTTGAATCGCGAGTTTTTCAGTTTGCTCATCCAGCACAGAGTCAGCAGCTTGCATCAAGGCTGGGATACCCGTCTCGCCTTGTTTGAGTAATTGTTGCCAGCGCAACTCGACCTGATGCCACAGCAACGCCGCGAATAAAAAGCTTGGGCTGACAGTTTTACCGGCACGAACGCGATGATCGGTGCGGTCTAGCGCAAGTTCAATAAACGCGGCACCGCTGGGCTGTTCGAGTACGACATCGAGCAAGGGCAGCATGCCCTGGTGCAAGCCATCTTGGCGCAACCGCTGCAGGCAATCCATGGCATGCCCACAAGTGAGCAGTTTGAGCATCTCGTCAAACAGACGCGAGGCAGGTACGTTTTCGATCAGGCCCGCCATCGATTGCAAAGGTTCTTCAGAGGCGGGATCAATTTTGCCATTGAGTTTGACGGCAAAGCGCACAGCGCGCAGCATGCGTACAGGGTCTTCGCGATAGCGTGTGCGCGGGTCACCGATCATCCGCACGACACGGTTTTTGAGGTCTTCTACACCTTGATGATAATCGATGACGTCTTCGGTGGTGGGGTCGTAATACAGGGCATTAATTGTGAAATCACGACGTGCAGCATCTTGCGCATGGGTACCAAACTCGTTGTCACGCAAGATGCGACCATTTTCGTCTGTCGCTTGAGACTCAGAGGCTGGTGCGCGAAAGGTTGAGGTCTCAATGATCTCTTGACCAAACACAACATGTACCAGTTGAAAGCGCCGTCCGATGATGCGAGCGCGTCTAAACAACGGGCGAACTTGCTCGGGTGTTGCGTTGGTGGCGACGTCGAAGTCTTTAGGCTCTAGTCCAACGATGAGGTCGCGCACGGCGCCGCCCACGATGTAGGCTTGGTAACCCTCGTGTTGAAGCACCTCGCAGACTTTGATGGCGTGACGTGAGACGTTGCGATGATCGATGCCGTGTTTGTCGCGGCCGATGCGTTGCAGGCCCGTTGAACGTTGACCGAACAGTTTGCCAACAAAGCGTTTGAGAGTGTCTGTAATCATTAGGATTTATGGTCGGCCAGCGAGGCGAAGATATTTAAGACTGGCCAATTGCGTTCTTGAGCAACTTTGAGCAGACTGGGGCTTGGGTTGGTGACGATAGGGTGTGTCACGACTTCAAGAAGCGGCAGATCATTGATCGAATCACTGTAGAAGTAGGATTCGTGAAAATCTTTCAGATTACGGTTTAAGGTCGCAAGCCAGGTATTGACGCGCAGCACTTTGCCATGTTTGAAGCTAGGCGTGCCGTGGATTTTTCCGGTGTAGCGGCCTGCAAGGTATTCGGGTTCGGTGGCAATCAAGGTCGGCACACCAAACGCACGCGCAATCGGTGCCGTGACAAAACTATTGGTGGCCGTGACGATTGCACAAAGATCGCCTGCAGCAAGATGCTTTTGTACGATTGCGAGTGCTTGAGCGGTCATCGCTGGGCGAATCACCCGTTGCATATACTCTTCGTGCCAAGCCGCTAATAAATGAGGAGGGTGTGCCGCAAGTAACCCCAGCATAAATTCGGCAGCCTGCTCAGCGGTTAGATCGCCGGCGTTATAGCGATTCATTAAGTCTTCGTTGCGAGCCAGTGCTTGAACTGGGTCTCCGGCGCGGCCCGATTTGGCAAGAAATTCAGCCCATTGGTGATCGCTGTCGAGTGGCAGCAGTGTGTGATCCAGATCAAAGAGGGC
>CAMCII010000224.1 GCA_945874505.1 Bordetella parapertussis
GTTCCAACCTTGGCGGCCTTGCTCACCCCCGCGGCCGCCCGGCCAACTAGCTTTCAGGTTGGGCCTGTTTATGACCTGGTTAATGTCGGTCTTGCCGTCGAGCAGCCCAATGGCTCGGCAACTGTGCGCGTGACCACGGATTGCGCCACGATGGAGGGCAATAGTCGCTGTGGACATGAGTTTGGCACTTGGCTCACGCAGGATGAAAAGACTGCCTTAATTGAGTATCTCAAAACACTTTAATTCAGTTACGAACACCTTTTCAAGAAATTTCAGCTCCAGCGGCTAAAGAAGTTCTGCGGTACCGGCAGGCTTTGCGGGTGGGGTTTGACCAGGTACGTGCGAATGGCCTGCTTACCTCCCGCCACATCATCGAAATTCAGAGCGAGCTAGAGCGCAACAACGCCGGGTTTCGCAAGCTGCCCGGCACAGCTCTCAAAGATGGTGCCGGACAAACAATCTACACGCCTCCGCAAAATCCGGATGAAATTGTTGCACTAATGAGCGATCTTGAGCGATTTATCAACGAGCAGAGCCTGTTTGATGCAGATCCGTTGATCAAGATGGCGTTGATTCACCACCAGTTTGAGAGCATCCACCCGTTTTACGATGGCAATGACCGCACTGGGCGTATTGTGAATGTGCTGTATCTGGTGAAGGAAGGTTTGCTCGATATTCCAGTGCTGTACCTCAGCAACCATATCGTGCGTACCAAGTCTGAGTACTACCGCCTGCTGCAAACCGTGCGCGAGCATGACAATTGGGAAGACTGGGTGCTTTACCTGTTGGAGGCGGTGGAGCAGACTGCGAGACAGACTATTGCAACCATCCATGCGATCAAGTCGGCGCTGTATGACTATAAGCAGCGCATTCGTGCCAACTATAAGTTCTATAGCCAGGACCTAATCAATAACCTTTTTATGCACCCCTATACCAAGATCGAGTTTGTGCAACGTGACTTGCAGGTATCTCGTCTGACAGCGACTAAGTATATCGACGCGCTAGTGGCCGGCGGATTTTTGCAAAAACAAAAGGTTGGTCGCAGTAACTATTACGTCAACGTGGCGTTGAGTGCTGTAGTGCAGGGTGAGTCAAAGCACCTAGGCGTGCATCCTGCATAAACCTAACCCTGTAAGCAAAAAAAGACAACCCTCGAAATTGGAATCTAGTACGTATGTAAGAGGTTAAGTACTCGTATTGTGCGAATGAAGCGTCTTTTAAAACGATGCTTCATTAACACCATTTACGACTAATGCGAATGCATCTTTTCTTTTGGATTGATGGTCGTGCCTTGTCACCATTTCACTCGACAAAAAAGGGTGGACGATGCTATCGGTATTACATCCCGCAGCGGGATGTCAAAGAATATGCGGGCGCATCGGGCCTGCCACGCATGCCGGCAGCAGAGCTTGAGTCTGCAGTGCTTGAGCAATTACGAGGCCTTGTGCGCTCACCAGAATTACTTGCCGAGCTACTTCCGCATGCGATCAGCTTAGACCCTAGTCTGGACGAGGCCAAAGCTACGGTTGCGATGACGCGCCTTGACGAGATTTGGGATCAGCTATTTCCTGCCGAGCAAGCGCGCATTGTGCACCTCTTGGTCGAGCACGTAATTGTGTCACCAACTGAGCTAGAGGTAAGACTGCGCGCAAACGGGCTTGAGAAAATGGTTTTGGAATTACAAACCGATCGCCTGCAGGTCAAGCACGAAGAGGCTGCAGTATGAGCGGTCTACACATCCATAAAAATGGCACGCCAGAGGTCATTGAGTCGAGCGATGGCCGTTTCACCCTCTCGGTGCCAATTCAGTTCAAGCGACGCGCAGGTCGTAAGTTGATTACGCTCCCCAACGGCGAGCTGGGTGAGCAGAGGCCCTGGGGTATCGCCCCCGCGGCGCTGCAACTGGCGTTGGCCAGAGGGCATCGATGGCTAGCAATGCTGGAATCAGGGAAGGTCAGTTCGTTGCGAGAGATCGCGGCTCAGGAGGGCGTCGATAATAGTTACGTTAGCCGCATGATGAATTTGACGGTGCTTGCGCCTGATATCGTTGAGGCGATTCTGGATGATACGCTGCCGGATCATTTGACGTTGTTTGATATTGCGGTGGATCCGCCCGCGCTTTGGGAGGGGCAGCGCACATTTTTGATAAGCTTGACTCAAGGCTTAAAAGCCTGAACGTGGACTCAGGCTGAGTACGAAGTATTTTGGGTTTGGTCGGCTCGAGCTTACGGCGCAATTATTGGGTACATGCCGACCAATCGAAATTACCGGATGCTAACAGGCGCTAAAGCCCTTGAAATACTGGCTTCACCGCGTCCATGAATGGCAGGGTTATAGCCTGCGACAGTATCCGTTCTTGCCGTGGTTAATAGCTGGTTTGTTACTGCCGTTGCACTTGCAGTTGTGAATTTACTTCCAAGAATTGCGGCATAGCCGGCGACTATCGGAGCTGCGTATGAAGTACCCGCTGGTATTCCCGCACTTGTGTCAACGCCCACGACTAGAAAGTTTTTTTGAAAGACTGGGCTAGCACTTGCTGTGTTTGAGTACCCTGCCATTGAAGCTGGCTTAGATGTAGTCCCGTTTGTAGAAAGCGCGCCTACTATGAGCGCAGAGGGCTGGCCCGCTAACGGAACAGCCATGATGTCTATTCGTCCTCGCATCTCTCCTAGTTTTACGACACCGCCCATAGGTATTGCATCATTGCCAGCAGCGAACGTGACGACCGCTTGTCCCTTCTGCGCATATCCAATAATTGCTGCCGTCGAAGCAACCAGCGATCCTGTACCAGTTGGAGAATATTTGCCATAAGACATGTTGAAAATATTCAACTTGTTAGGAGTAATTCCCACGATTGCTTGCCCACCGTACTGATGACCAACTACGCTTGCAGATGGGGCGGTCGAAGACGCAAATAGCGATACCCAAGCGCCGTGGTTAAACCCGGCTACTGTTGTAAAGTCGTCATGAACATTGATTACCGTGTTTTGTCCTTTATAACCTTGCGCCCAAGCAGCCCATACTTCAGGGCTTTGATATTGGTAAGCTTGTTGTGCAAAAGCTGTTGATGCCGAAGTAATGAGAGCGGTTAATGCGAGAGTTTTAAAAGTAAGCTGTTTCATCAATTTTCCTTTGTTGTTGTGAAATTTTTTAGAGTCTGTAAGTCAAAAGGTGATTCTGTACTCGAGTAAAAAAAGGTAAGGATTTAGTGGCCTCATGTTGTGCATATATTGCAAGGTGTCGTTTGGTGAAAGTGTTGTAGCCGCCAATCGACAATTTACTTTTTGTGATCCGCCGATTTCCCCGTAGTCCGCCGTACATGATTTTTCCCTTAACCATCCTCCAATGATCGCTGTTGCCTTGAACGCAATGCTTGAGTCCTTGTCAATCTGCTTGCGAACGATCAAACCAAACTTCAAACTAGGATCGATCGTGTATTTTTGACCATACTCTCCGGTACTCGCTCCCCACACGAACCCAAATTCTGGAGTCATTTGAGTCATCATCGCGAATTGCGAAACCGTCCATGTCGTCGAATACCACTCTTTAAAACTTACCCACTTACCATCTGCAGTTTCAAAGCCGCCGATCTGAGAAGCCCGCATTACCTGCGATAACTGCGATCCTTGGCTCAGCTCAATCAAATATGTATTTCTAAAAAACTCGTTACATAAGGCAATTCGAGGTATCAACCCACACAACGCAATCACTACAGAAATCCCCAGTCGCACCCCAGTCAATCGCAAAAGCATGCACTGGATACAACAGCGTTGGCTAACGGCACTATTTACCTGCCGATCCATCAAAAACGCGGTTGTAAAACACCCAGTAAGTTGTGTGGTGGCAAATACAACGACCAGCCAACGAAAGATATAACTCAACATTTTTTCGCTATAAAAACGCTACTTAGATCCAAATTTTCTATCGTGAGTCGACAGACAACAAATCACTAACTTGCGTATCAGCCCACGTCATTCTTTTTCAACCCAGAAAGCGAAATCATCAATGCGCATTTTTTATCTGAAACGCAAATCTATTACCAGCGGTGGTCGCATCGAAACAGGGCAAGCCGAAGCACTGACTATCTTGTTAATCGTGGTAACACTGATTTGATGCATGCTACGAAACGGTTACTTTTGCTTCATTCCCGTTTTTTTGATTATTTCGATCGCAGTCTCTTCTCCGAATTTTCCATATAGCCAGTTCAATCTGGTCTCGTTGTTCCCTCCAGCAAGACCGCCAAACGCGTACGAGGCAGATACGTCAAAAGTATCAACCGTAATACCGTCTTTGTCCTTTAGCGTTATTTCGCCGATAAGCACATCTGATCCCGCCATAAAGCCAAACATCACTGCAGCGAATTCACCGCGGACTCGAATGTCTTTAATAAGTACATTCACGGTCAATGCCTTGGCGTTTGCGTCTCCGATGGTCAGAGATTTCTTTTCTAGCTCACTGTAAATTTTTACTTTTAATACTTCTAAATCAAAAAGATAATTGTCTGTTGCTTTTTGTTTAGCGACATCTGACAGCGCAGCCGTCACTGAAATTACTTTGATGGGTGTATTGAATTGCGGCGCAGTTGTGGTTTCGATCTTTCTAGAAACGCCCGAGGCGCATCCTGCAAGAATTACGCCAATGGCCAGTAAGAATGCGATTCTAAGCGTGCGCATGAAGATACCCTTTTTAAATTAAGCGTTCAATGAAAGAACTGACTAGCAGGTAAAGAAAAGCGCGGACCGGTAGGCTTGCGGCACAGCAACAGCAACACCTAAAGTTTGTTACTTGCATAGCACCAGCACGCGCCAATTTCAGAATAGTGGGCTAGGGCGCGACACACATTTAATTTTTACGTAGAAGGGCTTGAAGATACTGTTGATGGCTATTATGAGGAGCTAGGTGTCTCACCAGACGCCATACAGCCGCGGTGCAGTCTCTTTTGCTACCCAATGCCACAGAAAAACTCGCTCGATCAGTCCGCAAGTAACCCATCGATTTTTATAGGTTTAGCAAAAACCACTCGCGGACTTCGACCCATATCCACAGCACAGACTCACAGAGACTATCCGCCCCCAGAGACAAAACCTGCTCTTTTACTGCCCCGAACCCTCGTCTCTGCAGTCCGCAACACTCCCCACAGACCCGCATGAACCCAAACCTGTAGGCAAAAAAATACCAACCCCGAAAGGTTGGTATGTGCGGTAGTGGTGGTGGGGTGGGTACCGAGTAAAAAGGTTGGTAGTTCAAGAGGTTAGGGCGACTGATAACACCTGTGGGATGATGGGGACTTCAGCTGAAAATCAGGCTGTATTCGTTTTTTTGAGTCTGGAGTGTTGCCCACTCAGTGACTTAATCTTCTGCGAGTTTTTCTCGGTAAGCCCGTCAATTTAATTCCCATCTGGGGAATTGAACCCGCGTCCATAAGCGCCATCGAGTGCTGCGAGCACCTCGCTGCTAATGCTCAGTTGGTTTAGCGCCTACCCTCAACAACCAGCTCGCAAAGAAAAGATTGAGACTACGCGTTGAAATGCTTGCTCTTTAGTAAAAAACATGTTAGGGATTAAGGGCGCATAAGAACTCATGCGGCTTCAACGATCCTACCTACATGCAACGGGAGCAACGAATGCCAGAAATATCAAATAAAACTTGGGCTCATGTCTTTGGCCTGCGTCATGTTGTCGGTTGTGGATTTACTCACTTAACCCCGTAACAATCACAGGCAGACACATCATGAACACCGCCAAAGTAAAACTTACCATCAAGAACTGTCATTTTGTACGTCCTTGTCACGCAGTGTGGGGAAAGCTTGAGCGCACTCAGCACCGTAAGGACATCCGACTTTGCCTTGAATGCAAGAAACAAGTTCATCTAGTCGAGTCTGATTCTGACCTTGCTTTTGCCGTTCACTTTGAATACTGCGTCGCCATTCCAATTAAGTTCATCGAAAAAAGCGTGGATATCGATGCGGACATTGCAAATTACAACGACAAATCCAAATGGACTACGACGACGACTCACCTGCTAGGCGCTGTTTAGTCACGTTCTTTGCCATGTCATCGAAAAACACAGCGGTGAACAGTTGCATGATCTCGCTACTGACATGGCCACTAAAGAATACATTAACTCATTGGGGATATACATGGCCGATTTTGATCAGTCTTTCATTAACGAAGTTTTTAGGCGACTAAAAGTCAAATTCAGGTGGCTCGCTGGATTTTAGTCATGGTCAATTAAGTAGAGCCGCTTCATATGTCATAAGGCAGTGCGGCGCCGACTGGGCCCCCAGGATTTCGCCTTATCAAGAGTCTACAGAGCAAAGAAGGTTTCGCGGAAAACTTCGAAGGCTTATTGAGCAAGCAGTTTCTGTTCAAGGTAAATCTACCAAAGGAGTTTGGTGTCGATTCAGATTGCACGCAATAAACAAGTATTCGCGACTTGAATCTAAGAAAATAATTTCGCGTATTTCTTCTTCATTGTAAATTTACTTCGATTATCAGAATGA
>CAMCII010000225.1 GCA_945874505.1 Bordetella parapertussis
GGCCAAAGATAGCACGCAAGTCGGATCTCTTGATTGTGTGCTCGCCAGTTCGAGCTTCATCACCACAAATCCAGCACTTCATCGGAAAAAGGAAACATAAATCGCAGCAAAGTGAGGGGGAGAATGCCGCAGGCCGCTGGTCAGCTGGAACGAAAGGCTATGCATTTTTTTCGATGCCTGCCGGAAATAAATGATGCGAGCCTTGGCAAAATGGGCTTGCCCTATATGAACCCCATGATAGAAACCTTCATGCTATCTGTGTTGAGCTTAGCTGCTCATGAGGGATTAAGCGATAAACAACTACTCTGCTAAATATTTGACTAAGGTATGAGCTTTTAACGCATTGAGTCTTTTGAAAACAGTTTCTTTACTCTTATGGTCCTGTTTTGAAAGCCACTGCTTGGTGTAGTCCTTACCTTCTTCTAGTATTTCAACAATTGATTTCTTTCGATCATTGTGACCCCATAAGTCGATCCATCTTGTTAAAGAATCTTCTTTTTCACAAACGGGGCAAAGCATTGTAATTTTACCGTGGACTGTGGGCATGGGAATAAACAAAGCTTTTTGTTCTGTGTATTCTTCTCGAACAAGATGTGGGGTTAACTGATTGCAGTTTGAGCATTTAAATTCTTTTGTGAAACCCAGCAGTCTTTTTCCAATGGTTTGAAATAACATTTTCTTAGCCCCTCATTATGGCTTTTGCAACTTCAACAGATACTTCTTCAAAGTTTGGGCAAATAGGACATTTGTACGCGTAAAACTTTGCATACTTGTATGTCAAGATTCCTAGCAATCCCGCTTCGCTGCCATCCCAAACTAAAAAATAGCTAACTTTATTCGTGCATCTTGGGCAAAAGCTTTCAGGTTTTGTGAAGTTACCTTTAACTTTTTTCCAATTGAAATGAAATCTTGTGGAGTCAATGGTCATAGTTGGACCTGTTTCGTGGTCATACAACCTTAAAAGATGCTGACCGATTAGTGATCTGCTTAAACGGAATCCGATCCTACTGGATTCTCATATGTATGTATAGCCGAGTTCGACTCCAATGGCAGTTTTTTATTTTGGTGGGGCACAAAAAGTGCGCCCTACTTGATGGCATTTGTCTCCAAACGGGGAGGGCGTGATACTAAAGCTGAGGCTCGACCTGGCACTTGTAAGGTACGTGTGCAGGTTGAACCTGGCGATACCGCGCATAGGGATTAAATCTTGATCAATAAAAATTGCCCGTAGCTGAATGTGATGACGCCATACAGCCGCGGTGCAGTCTCTTTCGCTACCCAATGCCACAGAAAAACTCGCTCGATCAGTCCGCAAGTAACACATTGATTTTAAAGAGTTTATAAAAAACCACTCGCGGACTTCGACCCATATCATTGGTACAGACTCACAGAGACTATGCGCCCCCAGAGACAAAACCCTCTCTTTTACCGCTCTGAACCCCTGTCTCCACAGTCCGCAACACTCCCCACAGACCCGCATGAACCCAAACCTGTAGGCAAAAAAATACCAACCCCGAAAGGTTGGTATGTGCGGTACTGGTGGAGCCGGGGGGAATTGAACCCCCGTCCGCGAGCCCTCTGCAGGCAGTTCTACATGCGTAGTCGTTTCATTTTGAATTTAACCTTGGACTTTGCCAAACGACAGGCCGGACCTTGGCGATTCACTTGGATTTAAGAAGTTGACGAGTGACCCGCCAACCGCCGATTCTTTGTAAATGACGCTGCTGTAGATTTCTCTACCTGACCCAAAGACAAATCAGTGCAGCGGCTCTACCGCTTAAGCGGCCAGAGCGAAACGCTCGTCGTTGGCGTTTATAGTGTTTCCAGTGGATTTACGAGCGAACTGGGGCTCGGCATGCCCTGCACTGTTTCGCGACCCACGTCGAATCCGGATCGGCCCCAGTAATACGATTGTAGACGAACAACCGTCACATTCAGACAATAAAGATGTAAAAGAGTGCGGCGATTGTTATTTGTTGTAAATCTTCTTGCCTTAGATCAGCAATTAACGCATCAATTGCTTGATCGCAGGCCACATATCCCGAGCCGAGTAGGCGCAATGATCTGCTTGCCAAGTTTCGGGTGGGTGCTCGGGCCCGCAATAGCCGTAGGCCGCAGCAATCGAAGGCATACCGGCGGCCTGTGCGGCTTGTATGTCGCGCAGATCATCGCCCACATACAAGCAACGCTCAACGTCATAGCCGGCTTGCTGCGCGGCATGCAATAGCGGAAGAGGGTGGGGCTTAGAGTGCGCGGTTGTATCGCCACACACGAGCACAGCGCACTCTTGCGCTAGACCCAGCGCTTTCACAATCGGTGTTGCTAAATAGGTGGCTTTGTTGGTCACAATTCCCCAAGCCATGCCTTCATTTTTAATCTGCGCCAGTAGCTCGGACACGCCATCAAACAAACAGGTATCAACCGTCATGGCCGCTTCGTAGTCTTTTAAAAACTGCACCCGATGCGCCTCGTAGGTCTCATCTGTGGGCATCAAGTTCAACGCGCAACGCAACAGCCCGCGCGCACCGGCTGAAGAGTAGGGGCGTAGTACTTCAAGCGGTAAGGGTTCAAGCCCTGCACGTATGCGCTGGCGGTTTGCAGCAGCCCCCAGATCGGGCGCGGTATCGGCTAAGGTGCCGTCAAAATCAAACAAAATCAAGGCTGTCATTTTTTTGTGGCCATCAGGTAATTGACGCTGGTGTCGTGGTTAAGCGAGTAGTGCTCAGTGAAGGGGTTATAAGTCATACCCATGAGTTGCTGTGTAGTCAGCCCAGCCGCTCGCGCCGAGGCAGATAGCTCGCTGGGCCTTACAAAACTGCGCCAGCTATGTGTGCCGCGCGGTAATAGGCGCAGCACATATTCGGCACCGATAATGGCAAACAGAAACGATTTTGGATTGCGGTTCAGCGTTGAAAAAAATACCCAGCCACTAGGCTTGACCAAGGTTGAGCAGGCCCGCACGATTGAGCCTGGATCAGGCACATGCTCGAGCATCTCCATGCAGGTGACAATATCAAATTGTGCCGGTTGCTCAACAGCCATGTCTTCGGCGCTAATGCTGCGATACGTGACAGGCACGCCTGACTCTAGGCCATGCAGTTGTGCCACTTTCAGTGATTTGTCGGCCAGGTCAATACCTGTGACGTTAGCACCGGCCACGGCCATACTTTCAGCCAAGATCCCACCACCACAGCCAACATCGAGTATTTTTTTACCTTCCAGGCCGCCCACTAACTCTTTAATCCAGTTCAGCCTTAAAGGGTTGATGGCATGCAGCGGTTTGAACTCGCTATTCGGATCCCACCAACGCGAAGCCAACGCACTAAATTTGTCGAGTTCAGCTTGATCGACATTGCCTGAAGGGGGAGTGTGAGTCGTCATTTTGATATGTGCTCTGTAAACGTTTATGCCCCATGTGTCGGGTCATCATCCCGCGGTATTTACGCTATCGTCGCACAATAGCGCGTCGAGTGTAAGACAAACCCCTTCTGAACTTGACACACTCGCAGCGCTAACTGTTGGCCTGCGAATCGAACGACAAGCCGACTCAAATAGTTTGCTCACGCAGCCAGTCCAAACAATAAGCTCAAACAGCCGCGCAAAACAGCCAAAGAAAAAAGGCCTCGCAAGCGAGGCCTTTCTAGTCAAAGTATACCGCGCAAGGCGGTGGTACTCAGCCAAAGGTAGGGAGATTAACCCTTGCTACCAATGATTTCGACGTCTACGCGGCGGTTTGCTGCGCGACCAGCTGTTGTCCTGTTGTCAGCAACAGGTTGTGATTTACCTTTACCAGAAGCAGTGATGCGGTTTGCATCGATGCCTTTGGTAACCAAGTAAGCTTTAACAGCAGCGGCGCGGCGCTCTGACAAGCCTTGGTTGTATGCATCTGAGCCAATCGAGTCAGTGTGACCGATAGCAATGATGGTTTCGAGTTTGATAGCTTTTTGCTGAGCGACCACTTGGTCAAGCAGCTTTCTGCCTTCAGGTTTAACGATTGCTTTGTCAAAGTCAAACAGTGACGTAGCTTTAATCGAAATCTTGTCGGCAACTGGATTGGGTTTTGGCTTACCGCAATCAACTGAAGCAGTTGCTGGGGTCCAGAATGCATTCTGCCAGCAAAGTTCGTTGGTGCCGTTTTTCCAAGTTAATTCGTTGGTGCCATTACGCCAGTTGTTAACCGCTTGTGCGGAAACAACGCCTGAGGCGGTGACGGCTGCAAAGGCAAGTGCCAGAGCGATTTTAGAGGTCTTGTTCATAATTCTCCTCGATGAGCTTGTAGCTGGATAAGTGACTCGCAGCGAACCCCCGCCGCAATTAATTACATCAAAAAACTAAGTTAGTACAACAACGTTCAAACTACCCGAACATCACTAGCCCGATCTTTTGCGTGCTGTGTCGAATCTTAAGCTATTTGTTGAACTTTTGTGGGACTTCTTGAGTTCGGCTTGCTTTCATAGTCGGATTTCTACGTTTCCGTGAGGTTTCTTGTTGGTTTTTGACAACAGGCGTGGTTTTTTCGTCAAAAAAGTAGCATTTAGTTGCCCAAATCAGCGGGTTTAAGCGAGTGGCTCAGCGTCTGCCCCCGAGAGGTTGCGCTTGAATCAACCGTTAAATAAACGACAGTCTGAGCCAAGACGGCCTTGTTCAAAAAAGAGCCTGAGTGCAGAGGCGCTGTTTCAAGGCGTTGTTGACCAAGACAGATCATACAAGAGGCGGGCGGTGTAGAATCCAAGGTTTACCTTTAGCTCGTCTTGACGCCCCGTTTTCGGGTTTTGCCCTCCCTGTTTATCCACCATCAGCTTATGGATTCCTTCGCCAAGGAAACGCTTCCGATCTCACTGGAAGAAGAAATGCGCCGCAGTTATCTCGATTACGCAATGAGCGTGATCGTAGGGCGCGCACTCCCGGATGTCCGGGATGGTCTCAAGCCTGTCCACCGCCGTGTCTTGTTCGCGATGCACGAACTCAACAATGACTGGAATCGCGCTTACAAAAAGTCGGCTCGTATCGTCGGTGATGTGATCGGTAAATACCATCCGCATGGCGACCAGGCGGTCTACGACACGATCGTGCGTATGGCGCAAGATTTTTCACTACGTTACATGTTAGTGGATGGTCAGGGTAACTTTGGTTCGATTGATGGCGATAACGCTGCTGCGATGCGTTACACCGAAATTCGCCTGTCAAAAATTGCGCACGAACTGTTGGCTGACATTGATCAAGAAACAGTTGATTTTGGTCCTAACTATGATGGCAGTGAAAACGAGCCCTTGCTCTTGCCTTCGCGCCTACCTAACTTATTAGTGAATGGTAGTTCAGGGATTGCGGTGGGGATGGCCACTAACATCCCCCCTCACAACCTGGCTGAGGTTGTAGATGGCTGCTTATATTGTTTGCGCAACCCTGAGTGCACCATCGACGAACTGATCGAGCTAATCCCTGCGCCTGATTTTCCGACGGGGGGCATTATTTATGGCATCGTTGGCGTGCGCGAGGGGTATCGCACGGGTCGCGGGCGTGTCATCATGCGCGCCAAAACACACTTTGAAGATTTTGCCACCAATCGTCAGTCGATCGTGGTCGACGCCTTACCTTACCAGGTCAATAAAAAGACCTTGCAAGAACGTATCGCCGAGCTCGTCAACGAAAAGAAAATCGAAGGCATTTCAGATATTCGCGACGAGTCCGACAAAGACGGTATGCGTCTGGTGATCGAGCTTAAGCGCGGTGAAGTCCCTGAGGTGGTGCTCAACAATCTCTATAAGCACACTCAGCTGCAAGATACCTTTGGTATGAACTTGGTGGCCTTAGTCGATGGCCAGCCGCGTTTGCTGAACTTAAAGCAGATGGTCGAGTACTTTTTATCGCACCGCCGCGAAGTGGTCACGCGCCGCACTGTGTTTCAGTTGCGCAAAGCGCGCGAGCGCGGGCACGTGCTTGAGGGCTTGGCCGTGGCGCTCGCCAATATTGACGAGTTCATTCGTATCATCAAGGCCGCACCAACGCCACCGGTGGCGCGTCAAGATTTGATGGATAAATCTTGGGATTCGTCTTTGGTGCGCGAAATGCTATCGCGTGCAGATTCTGAAGCGGTAGGCGGGCGTGCTGCCTATCGGCCAGATAATTTGCCCGAGACCTTCGGTTTGCAAGGCGATGGTCAATACCGTTTGAGTGAAACCCAGGCGCAAGAAATTTTGAATATGCGTCTGCAACGCTTGACCGGCCTTGAGCAAGACAAGATCGTCAGCGAGTACAAGGGCGTGATGGATACGATCTCTGACTTGCTCGATATCCTGGCGCGTCCTGAGCGTATCACTGTGATTATTAGTGAAGAGTTACAGGCCATCAAGACCGAGTTCTCGATCAATGCCAAAGATGCACGTCGTTCGGATATTGAACTAAACGCAACCGATCTTGATACCGAAGACTTGATCACGCCCGTTGATATGGTGGTGACGCTGTCTAACAGTGGCTATATT
>CAMCII010000226.1 GCA_945874505.1 Bordetella parapertussis
AAGCCGATTATTGCGAGACACTGGACGCGCACGCTGCGCGCGACGCTTGTCATGTCTCCAAGCGGGCCGTGTCTGCGGCTCTATTGGCCGATGGTTCTGTCAAGCGGATAGGGCGCTTGACAACGCAGTGGCCAGCCGAATCAAGGCGAGGTCACTGCCCGCAGGGCCGATTAACGACACCCCGACGGGCACACCTGCACTGTTTTTGAACGGGATACTGACCTGACACACGCCACTGATACCCACCGCGCAGGTGAGGTGCATGGTACGCATACGCAGCCGTTCAACTGAGTCTCCGCTTTCGTTGAGCAAGGGTGCGAGCCCCGCCGCCGAGGGCACGATGGCGATGGCGTCATCACTGAGTATGGCGCGTACATGCGCACGAATCTCTGCCACTTTGTGTTGGGCGGGTTGAGCTTGCGCTGCCGTGACAGCTTGCGCTAGCGCCCACCGCGCGCTGATGGGGGCTGAGAAGGTGGGCTGATGCTCAGTGATCCAGGCACCGTGTAAGGCCCACGCCTCGGCTGCACCCATAGTGACGTACGCTTGGCGCCATTGCTCTAGTGTCTCGGTATCGCGGGTGAACGACATCGTTTCTGCAGTGACGCCAAGCATGGTTTGAGCTGCGTCTAAGACTTGTTGTAGCGGTTCGGCAAAATCTTCACTGGCTAACTGCCAGAGCGCTTGGGGCTTAAGCAGTCGTTTGGGCACAAAATTTGAGGTAGGCAGCAGCACTAAGCCCACACGCGTAAACGTAGTCGGATCGTGCGCAAACCAAGTCATCGTATCAAACGACGTGTGCAGCGGCACAACATGCTTGCGCGATAGCAGATCGTGGGTGGTGCGCAGGCCCCAGACGCCACAGTAGCTAGCCGGTACCCTGGTCGAGCCACCGGTATCGCTACCGAGCGCAAAGTCACACAGCTTGGCTGCCACCGCTGCGACTGAGCCGCTTGACGAACCACCAGGGACACGACCTGGAGCATTGACGTTAACTGGGGTGCCGTAGTGCATGTTATCGCCGTTTAGACTGTAAGCCAGTTCATCGGTGATCACTTTGCCGGTCATGGTGGCGCCGGCGGCAAGCAGTTGCTCAACCAAGGGGCTGGTGTGGGTCGCGATCGGGTGTGTGGCTAACCATGTTGGGTTGCCCGCACCGGTGGGGTGACCCGCGATGTCGAAAATATCTTTGACGGCAAAAGTGAGCCCGTTTAACAAGCCCGAGCCAGTTGCCGGCAAGCTGAACTGACCATGCGGGACGCAGGCATGAATGGGGTCGTGTACTGGAAAGGTGGTTACATTTTTTTTGGTCATGACTTGATTTATATCAATATACCGATTAAGTTAGGAGTGTACCGCGACATTGTTTAGCACCATACACGCAAACGTGTTGTTGTACGTTCGAACCAGTTGCACACACCGTGCATGTTATTTGGTTCTTATGTTGCATGTATTCCCATCCGAAATGGTCAGCCGACCAAATAATAATAAGGGGGAGCGACACATGAAATTGCTACGCCATTACTTCATTAGCACGAATCTTGATGATCTAGAGTTATTTGAAGAACAGCTTGAGGCAGACGGAGTCTCTACGCCACAAATACATGTTCTGAGTTTAGATACCCTAGGGCTAGAGCGACATCCACACCTACACGAAGTTCAATCTGTC
Organism: Bordetella parapertussis; assembly: GCA_945874505.1. Classification (GTDB taxonomy): domain Bacteria; phylum Pseudomonadota; class Gammaproteobacteria; order Burkholderiales; family Burkholderiaceae_B; genus Zwartia; species Zwartia parapertussis_J. The sequence continues at coordinate 1,670 of CAMCII010000226.1, forward strand.
ATGACCTACGACGTTGTGCACTCGAGCTTGATTGGAGCCGGGGTCGGTTTGTGTTGTGTATTTCTATTTTTGGGCGCGACGGCGATGGCTGCCTGGGCCTCGAGTGCGATAGGTTGGATGCCCTTTATCTTTTTGGCCGTCGTGATTTTGGGATTTTGTACTTGGGAAGGCGGCTTGATCGGCAGTCAACGACGCAACTATAAGTTCGCCCGTTTCGAGAAAGAATTGAAAGAAGGAAAACACATATTTTTTGTCGACATCTATCCGCATCAAGAGGCGGTATTAACGCGAGTGGTTGGCCTACATCCGCAAATTAGTGTCGCGGGTACCGGCCGCTCTGTCCCGGATTGGCTCGTGCACTGGCAACGGCGTATGGGCATGATCCGACATTCTTAAAGTCTCGTTCCCAGTCGATCGCCTACCCAACGGCATGGGTACTTTTTGCTTAAACTTGCCGTGAAAAATGAGGCTGAGATCATCAGCAGACGATACAAAACTTGGCTTGGTGCAGTGGTCTTGTTGGTGGCGGTGTGCCTCATCTTGTTCACTGTTTTTTCCACAAATCGACTTGGCCAATCCGGCGCCACTCTGCTCGTTGATCGTGTGTCGTCTTTGGTGTTGCCCCCACGTCTGGTGAGCAAGTTAACACTGATCGATAGTGATGAGAGTCCCTTTACGGCACATAATCTCGTCGATCGGTGGACGTTTATCGTATTGGGCTTGACCTATTGCCCAGATGTTGGCCCAAGCACGCTTGCGGTCTTGACCGAGTTTCGTGAGGCATTGACGCGCGAGTTTGCTGATGCGAAGGACGTCAATATTATTTTAGTGACGGTCGATCCAGAACGCGATACTCCCGCAATCCTGAAGCAATATGTGCAGCATTTTGACCCTCATTTTATTGGGCTATCGGGGACGGATGCGAATATACGAAACTTGGCTAACCAACTGGGCGCGTCCTATGAGGTTACGAAGCGGGATGCATCGGAGGGCTACACGGTTTCTCATTCGGCATCACTCTATTTAATCGACCCGCAGGCACGCCATTATGCGACCTACGCGGCGCCTTTAGAGGCGGCCTTGATTGCACAGCGTTTGAAGGTGTTTAAACAGTTGTATGTGCAAACGAAAGATGGGCGTTAAGCAACAATCGATCCGCGTACAGTTTGTGCGAGCATCTTCGCCTAAGTTGCACGGCGGGTTTACTTGAGCAGCCTTGCCTGACAAGGATCGGGGTTGTAGTTGAGCAGACTTGCTCGACGTGTACCGTGGTTTTACTTAAGCAACCTGGCTCAACGTGCACCGTGGTTTTACTTGAGTTTTGCCACCATAAAGTCGACTGCCGCTTTGACGTCTTTATCGCTTAGGCTTGGATTGCCGCCCTTGGCAGGCATGACCCCCGCAGGGCTTTGTATGCCCACTAGTGCATTTTGGTAGAGCACCTCGGTACCCGCCAACACGCGTGTGGCCCACTGACCTTTATCACCAACTTTGGGTGCACCTGCAATGCCAGTGCCATGGCAAGCGACGCAACTCGCTTGATATACCTGTTGCCCATCGCGGTCTTTGATTTGCACGATCGCGCTCGCTTGCGCAGGGTCTGCAGAACCTTTGGCCGAGCCAGCCATGACGAACTTCGCAACGGGTGCGATACGGTCAGCCGTTGTCATGCCCGACCCAATCAGATTACGGCGATGCGTTTCAATTTCTGCCGGAATATCGCGATGATGAAGGACGAGCATTGCGGCCCCCAGCATCAGTGCAGCCAAGATACCCCACATAATGCACAGATTAACGGTAAAGAATTTTTTCATCGTAAAAGATCTTTTCACATCGAGCAGATTAAAAAACCGTTGGCGTTACGCTAGCCTTGAAAATTACGGTGCAAAAAAAATACTTCTTAAGAAAAATGTGTAATCCGCTTCAAGTGCGCCGATACCAATAAAAACAACGAGTAACAAGGGGGGGATCAAAATGGTGTAGATCAAGGCGATGGGTTCCCACATCATGTGCATAAACACGGCAACAATTAAGCCCGCTTTTAACAACATGAAAATCAAAATGAGTGACCATCTGAGATAGCCTTCAAAATGAAAGTAATCAACTGCATACGAAGCTGCGCTCAGTACAAATAGCAACGCCCATATCTTCAGATAAACACCGATTGGGTGCTGTTGGTCTGCCGCGTGTTCCATACAATCTCCTACCAGAGATAAAAAAATGCGAAGATGAATACCCAAACTAAGTCGACAAAGTGCCAATACAGCCCCATGATTTCGACGACTTCGTAATTGCCGCGTCGGCCCGTTAAAAACCCAGGGCGTTCGTGTTCAAGATCACCGCGATAGACTTTTACCGCCACGATCACCAGCAAGATGACGCCAATGGTCACGTGGGTACCGTGAAATCCGGTGATCATAAAAAATGCTGCGCCAAATTGATGCGCGCCCATTGGGTTGCTCCAGGGTCGCACGCCCTCTTCAGTAATCAATTTAGTCCATTCGAAAGCTTGCATGCCAACGAAAGAGGCCCCAAGAAGCGCCGTGATCACGAGCAAAATAAAGGTGACTTTGCGATTTTTTCGGTAGCCAAAGTTAACCGCCATCGCCATGGTGCCACTGCTGGTGATCAAGATAAACGTCATGATGGCGATCAACACAAGTGGCACGTGACTGCCGGCGATTTCTAAGGCAAACACTTCACTTGGGTTAGGCCACGGCACGACCGAAGACATGCGTGCAGTCATGTACGAAATCAAAAACACACCAAAAATAAAGGTGTCGCTGACAAGAAAAATCCACATCATGACCTTGCCCCACGGCACTTTTTTGAACGCGATTTGGTCTGAAGACCAATCTGCGACAAAGCCTTTAGGGTCAGCCGGGTGAACTGGCAGTGCAGGGTGGCTATGCGAGTGCGCTTGGGTCATGGGTTCAAACCTTTTTTACTTGATGCCGCAAAATATTAAAAGTGCGTCGAGGTTGTCCCCTGAAAAAAGCAAGCCAAACATGACCACCCAAACTAACAACAGAAAGTTCCAATAGGTCGCACAGAGATCAACGGTTTGCTTGACTTTGATGGGGTCAAAGTTGTTCCATACCTTAGGCACTGTGTTGCCCCAGACGAATAATCCGCCAACCATGTGCAAGGCATGCAAGCCCGTCAAGATATAGAAAAATCCGATGGCAGGGATCGTGATGTCAAAATATGACATGGTGGTGAGTTGTCGCCACGCAAGCATTTGCCCAAACAGAAACACCATCGTCAGAGCACCGCCGGCCAGCAAATTAACACGCATTGTTTGCAACCGATGATGCGCCAACGCGTAGCGTGTGAGTTCGAACGCAAGGCTGGCAAGCAAGAGTGCACCCGTGTTCACCCACAGAAGCGAGAGTTGGGGTACGGGGCGCCAGTCAGAGTAGCCCATGCGCCCAGCGTAGGCGACAATCAATAAGATAAACAGCACCGCAACCACCGCTAGAAATACCTTGAGCGCCAGTCGCTTCACAAGCCTCTCTGAGGCATCGCCCGGATATCGATTGTCGAGTAACACCTGTTCAGCCACCCAGGGCTTGGCCGTCAGGCTTTTGAGGATGCTCATGAGGCGCGAGTTCCGTGAGGTGTGGTTGGGGTGTTTTCATAGACCACATCTTTGGGTGCCACGTTCTGGGGGATGAAATCTTCTTTGACACCCGGTACGCTAAAGTCGTAAGCCCAACGGTAGACGGGTGGCAAGGTCTCACCAAAGTTGCCATGTATCGGTGGCGTATGTTCTGTTTGCCACTCAAGTGTTGTGGCTTTCCAAGGGTTGTCACCTGACGGCTCACCCTTGAAGTAGCTCCAAACTAAGTTATACAAAAAGATTGCTTGAAAGACGCCAACAATTAAGGCTGCGATTGTGATCGAGGCATTCAGGTACTGTACAGAGTCAGGAATAAAACTGGTACCTTCGATTGCAAAATATCGGCGGGGCACACCTAAGAACCCTAAATAGTGCATGGGCAAGTAAATGGCGTAGGTCCCTAAAAATGTCACCCAGAAATGGATTTTTCCCATCTTGACATTCAGTAGGCGCCCCGTCATTTTGGGATACCAATGGTAGATTGCCCCAAACACAACCATGATGGGAGCAACGGCCATCACCATATGAAAATGTGCCACGACAAACATGGTGTCAGACAGCGGAACACTGACCGTGACATTACCTAAAAATAATCCTGTGAGCCCACCGTGAATAAAGGCGAACATGAAACCTAAGGCAAACAGCATGGGAATCGTGAGTTGAATGTTGCCCCGCCAAAGCGTTAGCACCCAGTTATAGACTTTGAGCGCGGTGGGGATCGCAATGATGAGCGTGGTGGTCGCAAAAAAGAAACCAAAGTAAGGGTTCATACCGCTGACATACATGTGGTGCGCCCAGACCACAAAGCTCAGGCCTCCAATGATGACAATGGCCCACACCATCATTCTGTAGCCAAAAATATTCTTTCTGGCATGCACACTGATTAAGTCTGAAACGATCCCAAACGCTGGTAGCGCAACGATATAGACCTCTGGGTGACCAAAGAACCAAAACAAGTGTTGAAACAATAAGGGGTTGCCACCCACGTGCTCACCGGGTCTGCCCAGAGACACAATGGCGGGCATAAAAAAGCTTGTCCCTAAACAGAGATCGAGCAACATCATCAGTGCACTGACAAACAGTGCCGGAAACGCTAACAGCGCTAGGATGGTTGCCATAAAAATTCCCCAGATGGTGAGGGGAAGGCGCATCATCGTCAGGCCGCGTGTGCGGGCTTGCAA
>CAMCII010000227.1 GCA_945874505.1 Bordetella parapertussis
TGATGCGTAACGGTTGAGCTAAGCAAATGAGTCTTGAGCAATTTCCAGAAGACCTTTTCGGTTTGGCGCTTGTTGTGCTGATGCTAGGCATCCGTCACGGTTTCGATCCCGACCACTTGGCAGCGATCGATGGCTTGACTCGCTACAACAGCAGCGAGCGGCCAGTCCTCGCCAAAATGGCTGGGCTGCTTTTTTCGCTGGGACACGGTTTGGTGATTGTGCCGCTTTCAATCTATGCGGCAAGCCTGGCAAAAACATTTGATTTCCCTGTTTGGTTCGATACGTTCGGTACCTGGGTGTCAATCACGATTTTGCTTGGCCTAGCCGTCTTAAATCTGTTGAGTGTGCTGGGCACGCCTGCACACGAAGCGGTGCAGCTCAAGGGTTGGCGCCAAATTTTTTTTGCTCGCATGCTAAATGTTCGTCATCCCGGCGCAATGCTCGCGGTTGGCGCAGTGTTTGCGCTGTCTTTTGACACGCTAAGTCAAGCGTCTTTGTTTGTAGTTCTTGCCAGTAAATATCAGGCTTGGCACGTTGCAGTGATTTTCGCGCTGCTCTTTGTGGCTGGGATGCTGATTACCGATGGCATCAACGGCTTATTCATCGCTAAGTTGATCAAACGGTCTGATCACACGGCGCGAGTTGCCTCAAGGGTGATGGCGCTTGCGGTCTCGGGCGTGAGTATCTTGGTAGCGGTCGTCAGTATTTTGAGCGAAATTAATCCAACTTTTGACGGATGGCGCTCGGGTAAAGAAGTCTGGCTAGGGGTGTTTATTGTTGCCATACTGGTCGCTAGTTACTTTGTGGGGCAGCGGTTAAGCAGACCCTATTTAGCTAAGTAAAATTAAGTATGCGCAGGTTATATGTCATCGTTGAGGCGATATAAGAATTTTTACGCTTCATAGCTGAGGTGATATTTTTATATTTACGCTTCATATATAAAGCGATATTTTTATATTTACGCTTCAATCTTGAAGCGATTAAACATACAATACGCTTCATGTATCTCTGGCAAGCGCCTAATTGGCCCAATTTTCAATATGACTTGACTGCCTTGCAGTCTGGTTTGGCGCGTGCGCGTGTCGCGCAGGGGCGCGTGCTGGGTCTGGCTGGCACGCTGCAGTTGGTCGACCTGGCTCAATTAGAGCTTGAGGGTTGGGCGGCCGAGGCCGTCGCCACTGCCGAAATCGAAGGCGAGGTGCTGCAAGTTCACTCGGTGCGTGCTTCGGTCGCTCGTAGGCTTGGCTTGCCAGGCGCACCGAATGTGTTTCGCGATGCCCGCACCGAGGCCACGCTTGATGTGTTGCAAGCTGCGATCAAACGTTGGCAATATCCTTTAAGCGACGAAGACCTGTTCACGTGGCAGGCGGCGTTGTTTCCTGAAGGGCGCAGTGCGGGCGTCAAGATACAAATAGGTGCGTATCGACAGCACACTCAGGCCATCCAGATTGTCACAGTCAAGTACGGTGCACCAGATATTGTTCATTACCAGGCGCCTGCTTCAGTTGATGTGCCCGCGCAGATGATGCAATTGATTGCTTGGTTTAATGACAGTGCAAAGAGTTGCGATGGCCTAGTGCGCGCAGCGCTTGCACACCTATGGTTTGAGGCGATTCACCCCTTCGAAGATGGTAATGGTCGAGTGGGGCGTGCGCTCAGTGAGTTGGCGCTTGCACAAGACATGCAAAGTTCGCAGCGCATCTGGAGCCTATCTCAACAAATCATGAATGATCGTTCGGGATACTACGAGCAACTACAAGCCGCAACCTCAAGTGACACACTTGATGTCACGCCTTGGGTTGAGTGGTTTGTCGCTTGCATCGAACGCGCTGCACAGGCGGCGCTTAAGCAAATGCAAGCCGCAATTGAAAAGACCCGTTACTTTTCAACGCTCAGAGATTTGCACCCCACGCTTGCTGCGTCTCAATTAAAGATCTTGGGGAAGCTGTTTGAGGTGCAGCCTGAGGGGTTTTTAGGGGGAATGAGCACGTCTAAATATGTGAACATTACTGGCCAGTCACGCGCCACCGCCTATCGCGAGCTCACAGACATGACTCAGTTGGGGTTGCTTGAGCAATACGGTCAGGGGCGAGGTGCGCGTTACCGGCTGATAGTAAAAAGTTAAACGCTTATTATCTTGCTGACTATGGCAAGAAAAGAAAAAAGTAAGGGAAGCATGTCAAAAGTAACTCACCCTAGTAAGGGGAAGATTGCAGTTCCGATCCCAGTTCAAAAGGCTTTAACGCGTGAGTCGGCCAATAAACTCGAGTTTAAATTGATGGCGATATCGGTTACCTCTTTAAAGGGAACCTTTGAAAAACCGTCTAAAGAAGTCAGCATCGCCGACATGAATCAGGCAATCATGAAAAAGGGCAGTAAGTTTTGCTAATCGGTTTCGATGGGGTTATGCAACGATCCTGCCCTTTCAGTGGAGAGCGTCCAAACTAAGTGCAGTGACGCTGCTCGAATAAAGCTAAACCCCCATTTGCGTAGCAAGATCCCGAATATCTTTTGCCACTACATCCCAAGCCTCGGTCGCAACCAGATTGTCTGTTTGCGTCGGGCCATACTCAGTTGGCCGCGGCCAACACGCAGTTTTCAGACCACAGTTTTTAGCGGCAAGCAGATCGCTGTTGTGGGCTGCGCACATCATCACTTCAGAGGGATCTAAGCGCAGCGCGTGGCACACGCCAAGATACGACTCGGGCTGTGGCTTGTAGCAACGAAATACTTCGGTGGATAAATTCAAATCCCAGGGCAGGCCTGTGTATTTGGCGATGTCCGTCAGCAATGAGATGTTGCCGTTTGAAAGTGGGGCAATGATGTATTTGCTTTTTAAACGCGTTAAGCCGCCCACTGCATCAGGCCAACCATCTAGGCGATGCCACACTTTATTGACGTGCTCGCGTTGCGCCTCAGTCATTTTGCTGAGGCCATACTGCTCAATCAGCACGTCAAGCGATTCGCGATGCAATACATCTAGCACGGTGAATTCGCGCTTGCCACTGCGGCAGGCTTCCATCGAAGGCTGATACATACTGCGCCATTGTTCAGCGAACACAGTCCAGTCAGCCTGAAAACCATTTTCATTGCCCCAGCGGGTCAGGTCACGCACGATACTGCCTCGCCAGTCAACGACTGATCCGAACGTATCGAACACCATGGCTTTAACGGTAGTGTGAAGAGATGACATGCTTTTTGCTCCGAATGTTGGTTTTGTGTGACTCTAGTGACATTAGACCCGATAGGGTACGCGCGTACCTGGCTCATCTTCTGAAAAGTCTTTTGTGTTGCGCGTGACAAGCAGCCGTTTGTTTACTAGCGCGGTTGCCCAAACAATTGCATCAGGCAATTTGATTTTTTTTTGCTGTCTTAATGAAACGGCAACGTCAGCGACTTCTTTGTCGATCGGCAGATTGACAAAGCCACCTAGAAAGTTGCGGATGAGGGTGTCTGACTCGGTCGTGGCACCAACCATCACTTCCATCCAGGTCACGAGACAGATGGCTTTATCTGGATAAAGATCGAGCTCTTTTTTTGCTGGTTCAAGACCATTGAGGTAATCAATGAGGATATTTGTGTCGAACAGAGCGCCTACCATTCTGAGCGCACCTGCTCTTGGTACTTGAGACCATCAACTTGGCGTTCTTTCCAAAGTCCGAAGGCAGCAGCGGGAATTTGCTTTTGTCGAGCCAGATAAAAACTAATCGCGCGACGCACTAGTTCGGCCCGCGAGGTTTTTTCGATTAGGCAAAGATCGCTCAAGTCTTTGAGTTGCTGCTCTGGAATGTCGATTAATGTGCGCATGAGAACGTCCAATCAAGTCTTGGCTGATATATATATTGTATATCATGATATATCTGCGAGCAACTAGCGTATCAGATGCGCGTACTCTGCTTGAATCAGGAGCGAGTCGTCCTTACCTTGCCACCTAATCTCACTGACCCCACTTCGTCACAAGATGCTCAGTAAACCACTTGCACGCCGCTCCGGCGGTTTCTGCCAGGCGGATCCCATAGGGTTCGTAATGGCCGCCCTTAAAGAGATGCAATTTTTTAGGCTCGTGCGCGGTTGAATAGGCTGCCAACTGATCATCGGTCGGGCAGCGTGTGTCGTTGGTAGCAAGTACCATTAACAAGGGGGTGGGTGAGATACGTGGCAAAAAGGCGCCCGGTTCGTAGGCCATGCGCAAGTCGCGCGTGCGCAGCGTGACTGCATTCACATAGCCAGTTCCTTTGCCCGCAACAATACTCCAGGCATAACTTTCAGAACCCTCTGTTGAAATCGGTACCATCCTGGGTGGTAAGCCCTTTGCGCGATTGAGTCGATCTTCATTGAGCTCAGCTAAAAAGGCATCAAACTTATCGGTTGGAATCGAGCGCAAGGTATTTTTATAACCGCTGATGGTTGGCACTTGCGAGACCACACACTTGACGCGGCGATCGGTTGCGGCCACCACCAACACATGACCACCTGAATAGCTTGTGCCCCACAAACCAATGCGATTGGTATCGACCTCGGGTTGCATGATTGCGTAGGTAATTGCATCACGCATATCCGAGATCTGCTGTGCGGGGTCGAGCTCACCGCGCGGTTCGCCTGCACTTTTGCCGGTGTTGCGATGATCGTAGACCAAGCACGCAAACCCAGCGGCGCAAAAGACTTCAGCAAACTTGTCGAGCGCCATCTCTTTGATCGCACCAAAGCCGTGGCTCATGACGATGGTTGGGTAAGGTGCCGCACCAGAGTCGGGTGTGTAGAGCCAGCCGTCTAGCTCGCAGTCGCCAGCAAAAAACTTAATGTCTTTTCTCATGAGGTTGTTCTTAAGACTCTGGTCGTATTGCAAAGGCTTCCCAACCAAGAGAAGCCTCAGATGACATGACGTCGCTTAATCCACTCGTGCGCCAGAGTCTTTGACGATTTTTTCCCAAGTCGCAAGGTCATCCTTGAGCAGTGCGGCGAATTGCTGGGGCGTGTTTTGCAAGGCTTCGCACCCTTGCTTGATCAGCTTGTCTTGAACATCCTTATCTGCCAAGGCGGTTTTGATCGCAGCATTGAGTTTGTCAACGATCGCGGCTGGTGTGCCAGCTGGCGCCAAAATGCCGTACCACGGTGTTGAACCAAAGCCGGGGATGGTTTCGCTAATAGATGGAGTATTGGGTAATGCCGCGATACGCTTTTCGTTCGTGACCGCTAAGGCTTTGATCTTGCCAGAGGCGAGTAAAGACAGCGAGGAGGGCGCGCTCTGAACAGAAACCGGAACTTGACCGCCGGCGACGTCTGTCGCGGCCGCAGCAGCACCTTTGTAAGGTACATGCAGCATATCAATGCCGACTTTCTGCTTGAACATCTCAACAATCAGATGATTGAGCGTGCCATTGCCTGCAGAGGCGTAGTTGATTTTTCCGGGATTAGCTTTTGCTTGTGCGATGAGCTCTGCCACATTGTTGGCTGGGAAAGCAGAGTTGACCACGAGCACATAACCGGCACTAGCAACCAAACCAACAGGGGTGAAGTCCTTGAGTGGATCAAAGCCCGTTGTCTTGTAGAGCCAAGGGTTGATTACTTGTGTGCTGTTTGTCGTGAGCAAAAGAGTGTAGCCATCAGGCTTGGCTTTGGCTGTTGCCGCGGTTCCGATATTGCCACCTGCGCCGGGACGGTTTTCTACAACAAACTGTTGGCCGAGCACCTCGCTGAGTTTGGCAGCGACGATGCGCGCAATCGTGTCATTCGCGCCGCCGGTGGCCTGCGGAACAACCACAGAGACAGGGCGATTCGGGTAATCGGCTTGTGCAGAAGCCGTGCTCATCAGAGTCGTCGCTAATGCGGCTCCAGCGAGGATTGCACGGGTGGTGTTAGAAAAAAAACGCATGAGTTTCTCCGGGATTTTTGTTGTGTGGTTATACCTTACGATATGAAAGCGCTAAGCCACCTGCGCAAAAAGGCGGGCAAACCGTAAAGCAGTGGATTCGGGTATCAATACTATTTGAGGTGAAGTCGCGATGAACTCGACTTTAAGTTAAGTTCACCGCGTGAGCAAGCCTAAAACAAACATTACATCACCGCCGACGTACCACCATCCAGATTCACACTACTACCCGTGACATAGCTTGAGGCTTCAGACGAAAAGAAGGCCACGACATTGGCAACTTCTTCAGCGCGGCCGACACGACCCAAGGGCACTTCTTTACCTTGCGCTTCATACAGCTGCTCAACCGGGATGCCAGCCTTGGCCGCTTTGCGCTCGTGCTGACCGGCGCGAATCAAACCGATACAAACACTGTTGACCAAAATGTTGTCAGCCGCAAATTCTTTTGACAACGCCTTTGTCATGGCCAAGCCCGCCGCACGGGTAACCGTAGTTGGCATCGATTTGGCTTTTGGCTGTTTAGCACCAATGTTGGTGACGTTAATAATGCGGCCCCATTTATTTTTGCGCATCTCTGGGAT
>CAMCII010000228.1 GCA_945874505.1 Bordetella parapertussis
ATCGTGAAGGCTTCTCGAATCATCGCAGTGCGTTTGGCGTCGTCGATCTCTGTTTTGATCGCATCAATCAGCGCATCGACTTTTGGATTTGAATAACCGCCGTAGTTAAAGGCACCTGCAGCCCCCGTAGCCTTACTACGAATCAGGGATTCGAGTGTGTAATATGCATCAAAAGTGGGTACGCCCCAGCCAAACAAATAAATACTGGTGTCACCATTCGCAACTTTTGGAAAGAACGTTGCCCGAGGCATGGCGTTGAGCTTTGTTTTAACGCCAATCTTGGCCCACATGGCTACAACAGCTTGGCAAATGGCCTCGTCGTTGATGTAACGATTATTTGGGCAATCAATCGTAAACTCAAGATTGTTGTCATACCCAGCCTCTTTTAATAAGGCACGAGCCTTGACTAAATCATAGGGCACTCGCTTGCCTAGCGCCTCTGAGTAGCCATGAACTTGGGGCGAAATCATCGCGCCAGTGGGTAACGACATCCCACGCATCACTGCTTTTTTGATCGTCTCAATATCAATCGCACGATAAAGTGCCTCGCGCACCCGAACGTCAGTCAGTGGATTTTTCCCCTTGATGTTGCTGTACTTCAACTCAGGACTTTTTACATCCATCGCAATATAGATGGTGCGATTTTCGTTACCATCCAGCACCTTCACTTGCGAGCGCAAGCGGTCGATATCTTGTGCCGCAGGGTCCAACACAAAATCAACTTCACCCGATAACAAAGCCGCCGTACGCGTGGCGTTTTGCTTAATCGGTGTGTAAACAATTTCAGTCACGTTACCCTTCTTGGTCGGCTTACCCCACCAGTTCGGATTTTCAACATAGACCGTTTTGATGTCGACCTCACGCGATTTCAACATGTAAGGGCCTGTACCCATCGCGTTACGTGCCGCGAAGCTTTCTTCTTTTTTATTGAAATCCTGAGGTAAGGCCGCGTTATTTTTTTCTGACCAAGCTTTGCTCATGATGCCTAGTGAAGGCAACTGGCGCAACAACACAGGGTTTGGGCCTGCGGTTGAGATCTCAACCGTCAATGGATCAATGGCTTTGACATCACTGATCCCAGCCACGTACGACTTGAATTGCGACGAGGGTGCCATGGCACGCTTAAGCGAAAAGACAACGTCGTCTGCGGTGAAGGCAGAACCATCATGAAACTTTACGCCAGCGCGCAATTTAAAGCGCCACAATGAGGGATTGATTTGTTCCCAAGATGTTGCCAACCCTGGGATCACCTCAAACTTATCGCTGTAATTCAACAAAGGGTCGTAGACCCACAAGTTCGCAGCGATGTTCAAGCCTTCGTTTTGCGAGTGCGGATCAAGAGTCAGGATATCGCCCTGACTGGTCCATTTGAAGGTTTTAGCGGTGCCTAGACTGGGCAAGAGCAGCGCGGCGGCAATCGCAGCGACAAGCAGTGGACGACGCATGGTGTTTTCCTTAAATTGAGTATTGATTGTCTAGGATATTGCCGCACTGTGGCGAGTGCGTCAATCAGAACGACGGCATTTAAGCCGTGAAATAAGAATACTAAGTATTTATTAGCCATGCTTGTATTGCAAATCACGCCCGATGCACCGCACAACTCTCACAGAATGCCCGTTGCATACAGACCGAACAACTAGCGGCAAGACCTAGCTGCGACCGCCACGCTCAAGCAAAGCGTCCACCACCACGGCACCTTCACCGACCGCACCCACCATCACCGGATTTAAGTCCAACGACGCAATACTTGACCCAGCCGCCATCATCATACGACCGACCGATACGGCGACCTCTGCAAAGGCCTTGACATCCATCGGCGCATCGCCGCGTACGCCGTCTAAGAGCGGTGCCATGCGTAAGCCGCGCAGCGCGGTCTCAACTTGCTCAAGATTAAAAGGCGGTAACAGCACGGCATAATCCTTAAGTGCCTCAACATACTTGCCGCCTGCACCGATCATCACGACGGGTCCAAACACTGGATCAAAGCGGGCACCCACCATGCACTCGTGGCGTCCACGGCTCATCGCAGCCACGATGATACCCTCGTGGCTCACCTTCATTTCTGTAAGTTTTTTGCGTTGCGATTCAAAAATTGTGGCGGCCACATCCGCGCTTTGCACACCTAGCGCCACCAAACCAAACTCAGACTTATGCGGCACTTCGGCCGAGCAAGCCTTAAGTACCACAGGCCCCCCGACTGTGACAAAGGCTTCGCGCACTTCAGCCGCTGTCTGACACAACTGATGCTTAACGATTGGTATGCCATGCTTGGCCAACAACTTCAGGGTTTGCGCCTCGCTGCAATACGCACCAGCGCCCTCTGGCACGTGAACCGCCTGAAGATCGTGCCACGGCTCGAACGACTCGTTCATCAACGCCGTGTGTGCGGCTAACTGCCCCAACACACCAACTGCCTGCGCTTCGTTCGCAAAGGTTGGCACGCCCGCTGCGATGAAAGGCTTGGCCACCGTATCTTGCCAGGCCGCCACTGCAACCGGCTTACCCGTCAGTGCTTCGAATTTTGCGGTATCGCGTGCAAACGCTTCGACATCGTAGCCAGCCCCTGCAACAGGGATGTTAATAAAGAACATGTCTGCCGACGGATCTTGCGCCACGGCGGGCAATACCTCACTAAACAAATTACTATTTGATAACAACGCGGCTGTGATATCGATCGGATTTGTTGTGGTGGCGAAACCAGGTAAGGAGGTTGCAACCGCCTTCTGTGTCGACGCCGACAAGACCGAAAGCTCTAGGCCGTTCTCTTCAGCTGCATCGGCCCCCATCACACAGCTGGCACCCGAATTACTAATCACGACCAAGCGATTACCCGTTGGACGCCAACCTTTTAAGTAAGCCTGCGCGCATAAGGCCTGCGCATGCGGATCACGTACTCGCCAAATGCCATGCTTTTTAAAGAACGCATCAACGACACGCTCTTCGTTGGCCATCGAACCGGTATGCGTCGAAGCCGCCTGTTGCCCGCCTGCGGTACGCCCCGCCTTGACTGCAATGATAGGCAAATCACGCGTGCGCGCGTACGCAGCGGTGCGGGCTAAGATTTCAGGGTTGGCAATATTTTCGAGGTACAGCAACATGAGTTTGATTTCAGGGTCATGTGCAATCGCCCAGGCCATTTCAGCCACAGTGACGTCAGCCTCATTACCGGTAGCGTGTACGTGACGCACACCGATGCCACGCTCGCGCAGCAAGCCATACACCATCGCACTCATGCCGCCACTTTGACTCAACACCGCAACAGGCCCATCTTGCGGCGGACGTTCAATGAACATGGTCGAGAACCCTGCAATCGCTCCAGTACCGAAATTTGCAAGACCGTGAGTGTTGGGGCCATAGATGCGCATACCCGCCGCGCGCCCTGCATCCGTCATACGCTGCTGCGTGGCACGGCCTTCTGGGCCAGTCTCGCCAAAGCCTGAGGCCATCACCACCACTGACTTCACGCCACGCGCGGCGCAATCCTCAACCGCTTCAACAGCCTTATCGCCAGCCACCACAATCAACACGAGTTCAGGTACTTCGGGCAACTGCGCGAGTGACGCATAGCTTTTTAAACCTTGCACTTCTTCACGGCTTGGATTGATTGGATAAATCGTTCCCTTGAAGCCACCTTTTTGCATGTAATAAATGGGGCGCCCACCGATTTTATGAATATTTTCAGAGGCGCCAATGATGGCAACGGTACGTGGGTTTAATGCGGTTTCTAGTAAGTCAGACATAAAAATTCCGGTTAAAAGCGTAGGCCGTAAAGAGACTATCTTTCTCACGCGCTCGTCTTTCTCTTTGACGGAGCTGTGGCACAAGACAGTCTTAAATTGAAGTAATAGACCACCTGATCAAGCGTTAGCCAAGCGGTTCAAAACGTACAAGCGTCTGATCGAGGTGTTTAAAAAATGTGGCGGTGACGGCATCACCAATTTGTACGCCTGGCGTGGCGTGCCCCATCAATCGCGCACCGTCTTCGAGCGTCACCACCACGAGCGTGTAAGGTGCTAGCGAACGGAAAGCATCCGAAGGTGCTCGACCGACGACAGTGACTGCATGAACATGCCCACGGCCAGTTGAGGTATTCCAAACCAGCGCCTCAGCGCCGCACAACTGACAGGCATCATGCGCAAACGTTTGAGCACGTGAGCAAGCGGTGCACTGTTGATAGCGCAACACGTGCTCTGTCAATCCTTCAAGATAAGGCTGAGCCAAAGACGTCATCACTGATTGATTGTTTGTCATGGCTTAATTCTCGAGCGACAGAGATTGATGAGTTGTCATGGCTTAACCCTGACGCGACAGAATCAAACTAACATGCGATGACATCACGCCGCCATCCGCATGAATATAGGCGTGCGTGGGTGTTTTAACTTGGCGCACCCCTGCTTGCCCGGTAAATTGGCGATAGGCTTCGACAGTGTGAGCCATACCGCCGGCCACACCACAGTGGCCAAACGATAACAAGCCGCCATGTGTATTTAAAGGCAACGCACCGTGCTGCGAGAAATCACCCTGCCGCACACGCTGCGCCGCCTGGCCTCTTGCAGCAAAACCTATTTCTTCTAGCAGCATCAACAACGTGATGGTGAACGAATCGTAGACGCCCAAGTAGTCAATATCGTTGGTCGTTAAACCCGCCTCGTGAAAGGCAAGTTTGGCAGCAGTACCGGCACCCGTATTCATGACATCTTGCAACGCGGTCAGGTGTTGATGAAAATGTGCCTGCCCTGCCCCAACCATTTTGACGCGAACGCCAACACTAGGCTCTGACGAAACAATTAACGCCATCGCGCCATCAGAAATCGGGCAACAGTCCAGTAACCGCAGGGGTTCGGCAATCGGCTTTGACGCCAACACGTCGGCTACGGTGATCTCTTGTGTGAGATGTGAGTCAGGATGGCGGCGCGCGTTGTTGCGCATCAACACGGCAAATTCAGCTAGGTCTTCGTTGGTGACACCGGCCTCGTGCATATAGCGCGAAGCCATCAAGCCGTAATACGCAGGTACCGAGGCACCATTGGGCACTTCAAAATCTGCATGGCCAACTTGGGCAAGGGTCTGAATCGAACTGTCTCGGGTTTGACCGCTTAACCGATTTTCACCTGCCACCACTAAAACGTTACGGCAACGCCCGCTTTGTACCAGTTCGCGCGCAAGCATCAGCATCGCCGCACCCGTAGCGCCGCCGGCGGCCATCCCGTGTGCATAGTGAGGGCGTAACGAAAAACGCTCACAAAATAAATTGGCCAACATGAGGTGCGGTAACGTGGTTGCATACCCACACAGCACGCCATCGATCTTTGCACGCACCAAGCCTGCAGACTTCAAAGCCGCGTTCGCCGCTTGAGCCATCAAATCGAGGGTATTGCGACCCTCGAGCCGGCCGAAGGGGGTATTACCCACCCCTTTTATGTATGCTTGGTTCAAAATTTTTTAACCCTTTGTATACCTTGCTTGGCTGACCTCGCGCAATGTCTCAACATGTAGACATTGCGCCCACTGGTTCACACGTCTTAAGCCACCTCACCATGCGCGCTTGGCCATCCAACCCATCTTCATCGCGAAGATCTTAAAGCTTAATGTTGTTCGCCTGCGCAACCTTGCTCCACTTATCGCGCTCGATTTCGATGAAGCGCTTAAACTCGGCTGGCGTATCGCCCACAGGCAAGGCACCCAATTCTAAAAATTGAGCCTTGATCGCATCGGTACGCACGATCGCAATCAAATGCTGACTCAGCAAATCAATTAACGGCTGTGGTGTGCCGGCAGGCGCCAACAAACCAAACCAAGCCGAAACGTCAAAACCCGTTACACCGGCTTCACTCATTGTCGGGATGTCGGGTGCGCCAGGCCAGCGGGTGGTTGTCGTGACCGCTAAAGCGCGTACCTTACCAGCACGGATATTTGCCATTGACGACGGCAGATTATCAAACCCCATCGCGACCTGCCCACCAATCAAATCGATCAACATCGGCGAGCCGCCTTTGTAGGGCACGTGGACAATATCGATACCCGCCATGGTTTTCAGCAGCTCACCTGTCATGTGAGGCGAACCACCGTGGCTCGTCGAGCCAAAGTTGATCGTGCCGGGCTTGGCCTTTGCTAAAGCGATCAACTCTTGCACATTTTTGACCGGAAAATTCACATTCACAAGCAACACGTTGGGCGTGCTAGCGACCAGGGTGATCGGCATAAAGTCTTTCACTGCATCATAGGGAGGTGGCGTTTGCAGTGCGGGGATAATGCCGTGCGATGCAATGCTGGCAAACACCAGCGTATGACCGTCAGGCGTTGACTTCGCCACTTGCTGCGAACCAATCACGCCGCCTGCACCCGGTTTGTTATCAATGACGACAGTGCGCCCAAGCAACTCGCCCAAGCGCCCGCTGACCGCGCGCGCGAGCAAGTCTGT
>CAMCII010000229.1 GCA_945874505.1 Bordetella parapertussis
CCTAACGAATGGCTCAAGCTATGCACGGCGCCCAGACCTTTTTGAAACGACATTGCGCCCTGCGTTGAGGCACTCATCATATGAAACCGCGCCTCACGGTCGTGCGGTTGCTTAGTGGCACGCTCGATATGTGCCCAGCCGCGCCATAAGCCGTCCAAGGCAATCCCTTCGGCTGGAAAGTTCAAGGCCGAAGACATGAACGACTCGCAGCAGTGCGTAATGGCATCCATGCCAGTCGCAGCAGTGAGCAGCGGAGGTAAATCAAGCGTCAACTCTGGGTCGCAAATCGCCGATCTTGGCACCACATACGGTGACAAAATACCCACTTTACGTCCATCATCCAAGATGAGCATCGCGCCACGTCCGACTTCACTGCCTGTGCCTGACGTTGTTGGGATCGCAATCACCGGTGCCGTCGCAGCTGTAATCCGCGCAACACCTCCTTCAATCGCAGCAAAATGCTTCAAATCGCCCGTGTGCGTTGCCAGCACCGCGACGGCTTTGGCAAGATCCATGGCCGAACCGCCGCCCACGGCGATCAAACCGTCAAACTTACCCTCACGGTAGATCTTCAAGGCGTCGCGCGTGGCCGCCTCTGTAGGATTGGGGGGGGTCTGGTCATACACAGCGACAGCATCGGCGTTTTTTAACTGTGCCAACACCTTGTCGATGATGCCCACCGCGCGCACGCCAGCGTCAGTCACAATCATCGGGCGCTTGATGCCGACCCGGTCGCACTCTGACTGCAACAGTGCCACCACGCCAAAGTCGAATTGAATTTGCGTGATGTAATTAATCAGTGCCATGTCGTCGCTCTCCGTTGTTTTTTGGTACTTTGAACCATCATATAGCATCCAGACAGCTTTGGAGCATCAAAACAATCAGAGTGACAGTACCCCACACAAGAGTAGAATTTGCGTTCGGTTTAAGCGGAGTTGGTCTTGGCACAGATGTTTCGCATCACCCTATCAGCGGCACTCATGCTCGTCTTAGCAGCGGCCTTGTCGCCGAGCGATACGCAGGCGCAAAGCGGGCTCAGGTTCAACCCTGGTGGGTTAACGCCGAGCATACCGTATTCAACCTCAGGCTCAATTTTGGATTTAATGCCTGCCCCGCCCTCAGAGGCGACGACACCACCTGAGCCAGCCGCTGCCAAGCCTGAGCCAACCGCCGACCCCACCTCACGCAGCCCCGCTACAGCAACTGCCGCCACAGAACCTACTGAACCAACGCTTCACCAAGGTTTGTCACCCGAAAAAGCAAACCCTGCAGCAGGCTTAAGCCCAACACGCGGCGCAGCCACCCCCCCGCCACCGATAAGCCCTGAGGTTTCGGCGGGCGGGCAAAATCCGTACACGACACCCCGCAGCCCCGGGGGCGGCTTAAGAATACGGTGAGCTCAGACTGAACCTGCCGCCCAGACAGTCTGCCAACCGAGTAACTCGGCCAGGCGCGTCACGACCCACCCTGCCTCGCGCACGCTTACCCCAACATCCGCAACCGTCAGCCCTTGATAGATGCGTTCAAGCACATCCGTCTCGGTGATGCCAAGCTCCCAGAGCTTGGCGTTGGCCTGCTCAGTCAGCATGCTGGCCATGTCTTCACAAAAATCATAGCGCTCGTAGATCACCTCTTTTGCTGCGCTGGGCTTAGTGCGCCCTGGCTCCACAAACAACGCAATGAACGAAGGCGGAATCACAATCTGATTATCATCACTCATGGCTGCGCTTACGCAATAAATACTTTTGCATACCCTGCATCACAATGACATCGTTCTGATTACGGATCTCAGAGTGCATGGTCAGCACACCAGTCGTACGGTTTGCCACCAACTCTGCCACGGTGAGGCTTGAATACAAGGTATCACCAACAAAAACTGGCTGTAAAAATTTGCTGCTTTGTTCGATAAAGGCCTTCAACGACTCTTCGACCATGTGCGGAAACAAGCCTGCACCAGCAGCCGTTTGAATCACCACCTGAAACCCGTGCGCCAACATCTGCGGCATCCCATGCGCCCGACAGTATTCAAGGTCGTAATGCACTGGGTGGTTGTCGCCGCTTGCCAACGAGAAGGCAGCAAATAATGCATCGGTCATCGTGCGTGACGGCAAATTAAAGCGCTCGCCCACCGCAAAATCCTCAAAAAATCGTTGCGCACACATTTGATGTTTGATCATTGTTGTCTTCTCCTGTTCCAACCCAATGCCGCGCCTCATCAGACCGAGCGCAGCAGGCATAAGCGTAACCGATGGCCAATCTGCCCGCGTCGTTGAAGAGTCAAAGAGCATCACTACAAAATTTTGAATTTCTTTTTCAAGAAAAAATAGGCACACTAGGGTCTTTAGCAAATTCGCACAAACGAAGCGAGGCCCTATGTCGCAACACCTTCAGACCCACGATATCACCCTGCCTGACGGCGCCTGTTTAAAAATCTTTACAGAAGGTGCCGGCACCCCGCTGTTACTCATTAGCGGGCTAGGCGGGGCCGCTGCGTTCTGGAACCCCTGTCTGCCTGCGCTAACCGCTAAGCACCAGGTAATTCGGCTAGACCAACGCGGTATCGGTGCAAGCTCGCGCGGCACGGCACCCGTCACCATCGACCAGTTGGCCGATGATTGCATTGCAGCGCTCGACCACCTTGGGATTCAGTCTGCCATCATTTTGGGGCACTCTACCGGCGGATGCATTACGCAGGCCATCGCCTTGCGTTCACCACAGCATGCTAAGGCCTGTGTCTTAACCGGCACCTGGACCAAGCCTAATCGCTACATGCAAGAGCTATTTAAGTTACGCAAAGGCCTTCTGCAGAGCGACCCAATGGCTTACGCCGTATCGGCTACCTTTTATTCTCATGAACCAAGCTGGCTCAATGCAAACTGGGGTGCACTCGATGCATCGCGCGCCGCGGCGCCGCTCAGCCCAGCCGCGCAAAATATTGTGGCAGAGCGCATCGACGCCATCATGGCGTTCGACCGAAGCGCCGACGTGGCGCGCATCAAGGTGCCCGTCTTGAATATTGGCGCACGCGACGATTTAATCGTGCCAGCTTTTTTGCAAGAAGAACTGGCGGCGCTGATGCCTGGCTCAACTTTGCATCTACTTGAAGATGGCGGACATTTTTTTCCGGTGACGCGCTTGGCAGGCTTTACCGGGGCAGTTCTAAACTGGGCGGCGAAAGTACTTTGATGTGAGCCGCAGAAATCCTACCCGTTCAGAGGGAGGATGAATCGCACGAACAACCAGGTGGGTTCACAGGACTAGGGCCTTCAGACCCGGCCCTTCGTACCTGACTCCTTCAGAACCCACCCCTTTCATCTTGCACACCTGACACCTCGGCATTCAGACTTTGTATGTCAAGGGCGCCCAGCGCGCGTGATCAGGCTGTTACGCGTGGCGACTTAAAAACGACATCAGTAGCCGCGCACAGTGTTCAGCGTAACCGTCGCAAATGTTATGCCCAGCGGTATCCACATAGGCGATCTCAGAGCCCTTGATACGCTGATGCATTTGTTCATAGGCGTCCGCATGTCCGATTGACTCTTTGCCAGCAGCCACAATCAAGGTGGGGCATTTGATGCCCACGAGTTCTTCCATGAAATCATGCGTGCACATATGCAGCACGAAGCGCGCGATAAAGGCAGGGTCATTTGAACCCGCTTGCTCAATAAACCAGGCCACTAATTCCGGATCCGCAGTTTCATCAAAGCGTTCGTAAATAGTGTCAGATAAAAACTTTTTTAAGCCAATTTGCTGAATCTTTGGAATCCAGGTGGGCGCATGGCTATTTTTCAGGCCAGGAGTCGCGCCGTATAGCGCAAGTGTTTTGACTCGAGCGGGGTACTGCAACGCGAGTTTTTGCGCCACGTAACCACCAGCCGAATTGCCCACGATGTGCGCCTGCTCGCAACCAAGATGATCCAACAGCGCCGCGGCATCGTCAACCAAGTGCTGTAGCGAAAAAGCCTGATCCGAGTGTGGAATCGTTGACTGCCCATGCCCACGCAAATCTATACGGATCACTCGATAATGCTTCGCAAGCTCTGGCACCCAGCTAAACCAGCGTTGGGCATTGCCCATCGCAGCGTGTAATAAAAAAACCGTCTGCGGTTTGATCCATGGCTTGGTGAAATCATCCACGTAGTAGGCGAGTTTCAGACCGTCCCGATTTAGGTAGTGCTGCATAAAGAATCCTAATAATTGAATATTTTGCGTAATAAGTTAGGCGTAGACTAATGACGTCTGCGCGCGTTGTGCTGTGAGTCGCCTTAGTTTGCCTTAATCCCCGCGGTTTTTATCACCTGGCGCCATTTCTCGATTTCGGTGGTGAGTAACTTGGTGTAGGCTGCCGGAGGGCCACCGGCCACGTCATACCCAAGTGAAGCGACGCGCTCTTTGATCGCCGCGTCGGCCAACACTTGATTCACGGCAGCATTCAGTTTTGCAACCACTTCTGGCGGCATCCCAGCGGGGCCCAGCAGACCCCAGTGGCTACTGCAATCCACGCTGGGCAAACCACTTTCGGCAAACGTCGGCACGTTGGGCAAAGCAGCATTGCGCTGGGTACCTGTGAGCGCGAGGGCGCGCAAGCGCCCTGCCTCAACGGCTTGCCGTACTGAGCTAATCCCCGAATAGGTCAACGGCACTTGGCCCGCCAGCACAGACGACAACGCCTCACCCGTCCCCTTATAGGGCACATGGGTGATCTGCAGGCCCGAGGCGATATTGAATAGTTCACCCGCCATATGTGGCGAAGAGCCGTTGCCGCCCGAGCCGTATAACAAGCTTTCTGGCTTGGCTTTGCCTAAAGCAATCAGCTCAGCCAGGGTCTGCGCGGGCACCGAAGGGTGCACCACCAAAATCACCGGCGCCACGGCCATATGCACGATGGGGGTCAAGTCTTTCATGGTGTTGTAAGGCAGCTCGGTACGCAATCCAGGATTCACGTAAACCGATGAATCGACCATCATCAAGGTGTACCCATCGGGCGCTGCTTGCACGACGATTTGCGACCCGATGATGCTCGAAGCGCCTGGTTTGTTTTCAACGACTACCTGCTGCCCCAAGGCTTCAGACAGCTTTGGAGCGATCACGCGAGCCAGGATATCCGTACCGCCGCCCGGTGCAAAGGGGATCACCAAGCGTAACGGACGAGTAGGCCAAGTCTGCGCCTGTGCAAAGGTCACAGTACAAAGTAAGAGCGCGGCCAACCCGGTGCGCAATGCGGCAAGAGCAGTGAAGCGTGTCATATGAGGTCCTTTCTGTTAATTTAGAACATACTGCTTGGCTTTTCAGGCAAAGCCTCCTGATCAAGGATCAAAACACATTTGACCTCGGTTGTCATCTGTCCGTCTTTCTCTGATAATCGATCGCCTGACGGGATTTTGCGCGCCATGCTTGCGTGCACCTGTTTACTCTGTTTGGGATACAACGAAATATGATTCACGCGGCAATTATCGGCATGGGCGTTTGGGGCCAAAATTTGGTCTCGAGCGTTCAAGGCTTAAGTCAAACAATCCAATTTGTCGCGGGAGCCACACGCACGCCGGCAAAAGCCAGCGAGTTCGCTACCAAGCACAAGCTTCGCCTGCTCGATAGCTTTGAGGCTGTACTGGCTGATCCCTCTATTGACGCAGTCGTCTTGGCCACACCGCATTCGATGCACACCGAGCAAATCGTAGCCGCCGCCAAAGCCGGCAAACATGTCTTTTGCGAAAAACCGCTTGGTTTAGATTACGCCAGCACCCAACGCGCCGCGCAGGCGGCCGCTGACCACAACATTATTTTGGGCGTGGGCTACAACTGGCGCTATCAACCGGCACTGCAAGAGATTCGCCGCATGATCGATGATGGGCGTTTGGGCAAGGTCTTGCATATCGAAGGTAACTTTTGCGGGCCAAGCGTCTACCGGTTTCCTAAAGGGCACTGGCGTCATGCCTCTGACGAATCCCCCGCGGGCGGTATGACAGGGCGCGGCGTACACGTCATTGATGCCATGATGTATCTGGCGGGCCCGATTGACCGTGTCACCGCACAAAGTTATCGCCTCGCGCAAGACTTTGGTTCAGATGACACGACCTCGATGATGCTTCACTTTGCAGGCGGTTCAACAGGCTATTTGGGCACCGTGATCGCCACAGCAGAAACCTGGCGCATGCAAGTCTTTGGTTCAAATGGCTGGGTTGAAGTCGGCGATGTCAGTCACTTGCATACTTGGGATCTCACCACCTGTATGATCGACCGTAGCAACGTGACCAACAAGCAAAAACCTGTCACGACAAGCTTTCCAGCCACCAGCACCGAGCGCGCCGAGCTTGAGCACTTTGCTGCATGCATTGCCAACAAACAACCACTCGTCACACCTGACGGCGATGCTGTACGCAATGCCGCAGT
>CAMCII010000230.1 GCA_945874505.1 Bordetella parapertussis
CAGTATGACCACAGCTCATTGCGCTATATGCTTTATGCTGGCGCCCCGATGTATCGCGCCGATCAAAAGCGAGCCCTCGAGAAACTAGGCAAGGTGCTTGTGCAATATTTTGGCTTAGGTGAAGTGACGGGCAATATCACGGTGTTACCCCCTGACATGCATAGCGCTGACGATCAAGATCCAAACGCCAATATTGGGTCCTGCGGTCGCCCGCGTGTTGGCATGGAAGTGGCCATTCTGAACGACAAATTTGAACGTGTTGCCAATGGTGAAATTGGTGAAATCTGCTGCCGGGGCCCCGCTGTCTTTGCCGGTTATCACGGCAACCCCGAGGCCACCGAAAAAGCGCTGCGCGGCGGTTGGTTTCACACTGGCGACTTAGGCAAGATGGATGACCGTGGCTTGCTTTACATCACAGGTCGTGAGTCAGACATGTACATCTCGGGCGGCTCGAACGTCTACCCGCGCGAAGTTGAAGAAGTCTTACTCACGCACCCTGCGGTCGCTGAAATTGCGATTGTTGGCATGCCAGACGCCAAGTGGGGCGAAATCGGCGTCGCTGTGATTGTGAAACGACCAGAGCACCAAGCCGTTGAAGCTGCCGAACTGCTTGGATATCTTGAAGGCCGTTGCGCGAAATACCGCTGGCCGCGCCATATCTTCTTTTGGGATGTCATGCCCAAGTCAGGTTACGGAAAAATTGTTAAAAAAGATATCAAAGTGCTGTTGGTTGAACGCGGCGAAGTA
Source organism: Bordetella parapertussis (assembly GCA_945874505.1). Classification (GTDB taxonomy): domain Bacteria; phylum Pseudomonadota; class Gammaproteobacteria; order Burkholderiales; family Burkholderiaceae_B; genus Zwartia; species Zwartia parapertussis_J. The sequence goes on from CAMCII010000230.1 coordinate 748, forward strand.
CAGAGCGTCGCTCAATAACATCTCGTCCGGCCTCGATCAGTCACATCTATAGTGAGGAGCTCAATCGCGTCATTCAAGACGCGGTCGAGCCATCTCATTCAAGGCGTGGCTGAGTCCCCTCGCCCAAGGCATCGCTCAATCACATCACTGGAAGCGCGACTGAACAGCACGATTCATGGCGCGACACAATCACCTCGATCATCGTGAAACCTCACAGCACATTTAGATCGCAGCTCAAAAGAACTACCATGACAACAACTCAATTAAGGCCCTTACACATTGCGTTTTTAACGCCGATGGCTCAAGTCACGCTTGAAGCTGTACGTAATCTATTGCCCGCGAGATGCACAATCGCCTTCGCGCAAACATCAACCAAGGCAGAGCAAGTCAGGCTCTTAGCTGACGCTGACGTTGTCATGATCGCCGGCACCTTCATCGAAGGCGACGTGATTCGCCAGGCGCCGCGCCTAAAAATGATCCAAAAGTGGGGAATCGGGGTCGACAAGATTGACTTGGTTGCCGCTAAAGACTGCAACGTGCTCGTTTCAATCACCTCGGGTGCGACCTCAATCCCTGTCTCTGAGCACACCTTGTTGCTGATGCTTGCCGTGTCGCGACGTCTGCCGTTGGCGCACCGCAGCTTGGGGCAGGGTCAATGGATCGCCGCTGATCTGCGCACCGTATGCAGCAAACTAGACGGCAAAACAATTGGGTTGTTTGGTTTTGGGGGGATTGCCCAGCAAGTAGCCAAACGCTTAAAGGGCTTTGATGTTGACGTGCTGTATCACTCTAGAACTCGGGTGGCCTCTGACATCGAAGCCAGATTGCAGGCGCGTTACGTTGACTTTGACACTCTTGTTGCCAATAGCGATATCTTGAGCTTGCACGCCCCGCTCTCGCCTGACACCTATCAGCGTTTTAACGCTAACCTCTTTGCCAACATGAAACGCGGTGCGATCCTGATCAATACCGCGCGCGGTGAGCTGATTGACGAACCCGCTTTGATACGGGCCTTGCAGCAAGGCCAGCTGTCTGGGGCCGGCCTAGACACCTTTGAGGCAGAACCTCCAAAGGCAGACAATCCGTTGTTTCAGATGGACCAAGTCGTAGTCACCCCACACTCAGCGGGCGCAGTCTATGACAACCTACCTAATCTAGTCGGGCACATGTTTCGAAATATCAAGCTCTTTCAGCGCGGACTGCCGATTCCAGAAGCTGACTTGGTGGTACCCAACACAGCATGACGTTTGAGCCGCGCACTGATAATATCGACAACATCGCTTAGGAGATCAGCATGAGCCAAAAATTTTCAACGCAGTTCGAACCGTTAAAAGGAAAAGTCAGCCCCGAAGAATGGGAGACTCGTGTCACGCTCGCCGCTTGCTATCGATTGATGGATAAGTATGGCATGACCGACATGATCTACAACCACATCACGGCACGTATCCCTGGCACTGAAGATTTACTCATCAACCTCTATGGCCTGCTTTACAAAGAAATTACCGCCTCAAGTTTGGTACGCATCACTGTCGAGGGTGAGATTGTTCGTAAGCCTGACACCGACTACGGCATCAACGTATCGGGCTATGTGATTCATGGCTGTATTCACACAGCACGGCCTGATGTCTCGGCCGTCATTCACACCCACACGCGTGCCGGCATGGCGGTCTCCTCAATGAGCTGTGGCCTCTTGCCGATGACCCAAACCGCAAGCCGTTTCAATAATCATTTGGCCTATCACGACTTTGAAGGCCCCGCAGTGGATCTAGCCGAGCGCGAATTACTCGTGCGCGACTTAGGCGATCACAATGCAATGATTCTTCGTAATCACGGCCTACTGACCAGTGGTGCCTCAGTACCGCAAGCGTTCAACCTCATGTATCAACTTGAAATGTCTTGTCGCGCGCAGGTCGATGCGATGGCTGCAGGCACTGAACTGAGCCTACCTCGCAAAGAGGTTCTTGAAAAATCAGCGCATCTGTATCAACCAAATGTTCGGCGGCCCTATGGTGAACTTGAATGGCATGCCATGCTTCGCTTGCTTGAAGCCGAGCCAGGCGGCTTTCCTCATTACGCCTCTTAATACGTTTAACGCGCGAAATGGAAGCCAGGTGCGAAAGTCTGGCCTGGCTGAAAGATGACCTATCTTGGTACCGGATCTAATGACCATAACGCTTCAAACAAACCCAACTGCCCCCTTTGGTCTGTCTGGCATTTGCGACTGCCATACGCATGTGTTTCCGCCACAAGAGCAATTTCCGTTTTCGCCCACGCGTCACTACACGCCCGACCAGGCCTCGACTGAAGAACTGCACGCTTTGCATCGCTCAATCGGTGTCGAACGTGTTGTGATTGTGCACCCAAGCCCCTACGCAGCGGATAACAGTTGCTTGTTGTGGGCCTTGCGCACCATCGGTGCAAACGCGCGGGGTGTGGCCGTGATTGATGACCAAACTTCACACGCCGCGCTCACTGAGATGCATCAGGCGGGGGTACGCGGCACGCGCTTAAATCTTGAAACCGTTGGGCAAAATGACCCAAGTGTGGGACAACAACAGTTGCTGCGTACGGCAACGCAGGTGGCACCGTTTGGTTGGCATATTCAGATGTACACCAATTTAGGCGTGATTGATGGCATGCACGACACGATCATGCAGGCTGCCACCACCGTGGTCATTGATCACTTTGGTCGCCTCAATGCTGCGGCAGGTCTTAAGCAACCCGGCTTTGACGCCCTACTATCGCTCGTGCGTTCGGGCAAAGTCTATGTCAAACTTTCGGCCGCCTACCGTGTGTCTGAAGCGGCTGATTACGCGGATTTAAACCCGTTTGCCCAGGCTCTTATCGAAGCCAATCCTGATCGCCTAGTTTGGGGCACTGACTGGCCTCACCCGTTTCCTCCAAAAGGCCAGGTTCGCAAGCCCGAAGTCATTGAGCGCTTTCATCACGAAGACAATCAAGCGGCGATCAAGCGCGTTATACGTTGGGCGGGCGGTGCTGAGCGCGCTAAAAAGATTCTTGTCGATAACCCAGCAAAACTATATGATTTTAAAAATCAAACCTGAGACATTTTCGATGACAACCTTTCGCTCTTATTGCAGAAACCTAAGCGTTCTTTTAGCGGCACTAGTTTTGTCGTCGCCCCTCGTAACACAAGCACAAGACAGTGCAAATTATCCAAATCGACCAGTTAAAATCATCGTGCCGGTCGCACCGGGTGGCACGGTTGATATGGTTGCACGCTCGATTGCTGAAGCCTTAACCAAATCGTTAGGACAACAAGTCATTGTTGAAAACAAACCCGGCGCCAGCAGCCTAGTTGGCACGAACTTTGTTGCAAAATCAGCCCCAGATGGCTATACCCTTCTGGCCCACTCGACGACCTTTGTCACAGCGCCTGTCTTATTAAAAACTGCGGGCTACGATCCACTCAAAGACTTTATCCCGATTACGGTCACCTGCCAGATCCCGATGGTCTTGGTCGTCAACCCCGACAAAATCACAGCGCGCAACCTCAAAGACTTTATCGCCTTGGCCAAAGCACAACCAAAATTTTATGCCTATGCCTCGTCGGGAAATGGTTCAACCGGGCATATCGCGGCCGAGCTATTTAGCAGTGCGGCCGGCGTATCCTACCTGCACGTACCCTATAAGGGCAACGCCCAATCAATGGTCGATCTGTTAGGCGGACAAATTCCGTTTATGTTTGATCAGGTCAGTACGTCAGCGCAATACATCTTGACCGGAAAAATCGCTGCGATTGGCGTCACCAGCAAAACACGCTCGGCGATTTTGCCCAATGTGCCCACGCTCGATGAGTCAGGCTTGACAGGTTTTGAAGACTCAACCTTTAACGGTCTGTTTGCGCCGGCTGGCACCCCAGCCCCGATCATCAACCGACTACATACTGAACTGACCAAAATATTGCAGTCACCCGAGCTCGTCAAACAATTTATGACCAAAGGCGTTGAGCTTGGCGCAAGCCCTACCCCCGAGCAGTTCAAACAGTACTTAGCGCAGCAAACTTCGCGCTATCAAGAGCTCGCCCGAAGCGCAAAAATTACAGCCGACTAAACTCACGGCTAACATGGACAGTCACGAAATCCTGATCTGGTACATCGAACCCGAAACGATTCAAGACCCTGCCCGCTTAAGTCGTTTTTTGCAGTGGCTGTCACCTGAAGAGCGCGCCCAATACCAGCGCTTTCGCTTCGACAAACATCGACATACCTATTTGGTGAGTCATGCGCTCATGCGAGGTGCCTTAAGCCTAGCCACCCAGGTCGAGCCAGCGAAGTTTGCTTTCAACACCAATGCGTATGGCAAGCCTTATGTTGCAGATCCTGCCCAACACCAAGCCGTTCATTTCAATTTGTCACATACAGAAGGCTTGGCAGCCATTGCGATTTCAAGACACACAGAGCTCGGCGTCGATGTCGAGAACAAACATCGTCAAGATATGACGCAGACTTTAGCCGAGCATTTTTTTGCACTAGAAGAATGTCAAGAGGTGGCGCAAAGCAGCGAACACGAACGCACAGTAAAAATGCTTGAGTTTTGGACTCTGAAAGAGTCTTACATTAAGGCTGTTGGTCAGGGTCTTTCAATCGCGCTTGACTCGTTTGCGTTTAAACTCGCCACCGCAACCCAATCGGCTTACTTACTTAGGCTTGATGCGCAAGGCTCTGATCGAAACGCTTGGGGCTTTTGGCAGAGCCAGCCTACCGAAAATCATTTAATGGCGTTAGCGTTCAAGTCAGATCCCGCTCAACCTCTTCAGGTCAGGGCCGAGCGCGCGCAATGGCTCGCTCAGGCCTAAGCTTCGACTTCAACTCACTCAGGCTGCACGCGCAGTTTCAGTCGGGGGAATAGTAACTTCTGCAGTTTCTGCAGTCGCTTTTTTATGTGAAAATTTATTTTTACCGGCTTCGTAGTATTGATTGAACTGCGCCTTAACAGCACGCGCCTCGATGTCGAGAACAGTGCCGCCCTTTTCAAAGTGCTGAGCAAACACATGCCCGACCGCATAGGTCGAAGCGCCTGAGAGCAGCATCATCGCTGAGCCACCCAAAACAGAACCCACACCTGGGATGAATTTTAACCAACTTGCCAAGGCGCTAGAACCGAAGGCTGGAATCGCGCCGCCGATCAACGCGCCGATCGTGCGCTTGGTCGCACTAGACGTATATTCAACACCGTAGAGCGAGCTTAGTTGCTTCACGAGGGCCAACTGAATTGCAGTGACACCAACAAAATCAACTAACGGGATCGGCACAATGCCAACGCCACCCGACAGCAACATACTGTAGTTGATCGCAGACTCTACCTTAGCGCGTCGCAGTTCATCAATAGGTTTAGGCGCCACTTCAAGCGCGCTGACTTCAATGTCAATCGGTTCGTTTGTAGACATAAATCATCCTATTTATTGGGTGCAATGCTCGGCATTAGCGCTTGTGACTCCGCGCGAGAGATTTGCGCTTTTGAGGCAACCTATTCGCTAAATGGAGTAGTCGGAACAGTAACATCAAAACGAGGCGAGTAACATAAAGTCACAAAAATTTAATCATATAGGCTAATTCTTTAATCAAATCAAATAACTTCGCTATTCACTGAACTAAGTTCGCAAGCAGCCAAAAAGTAT